>VEPD01000064.1 GCA_012027035.1 Ruminiclostridium sp.
TGCCCGGAGTATCAACAAGGGCTGCCATCCAGGCAAATCACAGCAGAATGGTTATGAATGAAGCCAGGGCGGGAACCATAGACGATAATCCAGTCAGGCTTGATATCGAGGATGTAGTGAAATTCGTACCTGTTGATTTTATTTTGAATGTAGTGCTTGATGAAAAGAAAAATATTATAAAAGCAGTAGCCGGACATCACGTTGAAGCTCACAGGGCGGGCTGCAAATTCCTCGACAGTCTTTACAAAACCGTAATACCTGAGAAAGCCGATATAGTAATAACCACACCCGGAGGCTATCCCAAGGACATAAACCTTTATCAGGCTCAAAAAGCTCTGGACAATGCAAAACATGCGGTGCGGGACGGCGGGATAATTATCCTGCTTGCGGCCTGCACAGAAGGATATGGCGAGGAAGTCTTCCGGCGTTGGGTAAACAACTCAAAATCCCCTGATGACCTTATTGATGGAATAAAGAAAAATTTTGAGCTTGGCGGGCATAAAGCAGCAGCAATAGCTTTGGTGGAAAAGAAGGCAAAAGTGTTTATGGTAACCGGTATGGACGATGATTCAGTACGAAAACTATATATGACGCCCTTCAAGGAAATGCAGGATGCTGTAGATGAAGCGTTTAGAGAGCTTGGAAATGATGCTTCGGTTCTTCTTATGCCCTTTGGCGGCTCAACACTGCCGGTACTGGAGTAGTGAACTACGTACTTGACATCTCATTTATATAGTGCTAATCTATTTTGTGAAATCCTAGTAATTTGCTTGGGATTGGGGGAAAGCTTATGAAATTATCCACCAGGGGAAGATACGGCCTGAAAGCCATGTTGGATCTTGCCATTCACAATTCGGAGGGGCAGGTAGTCTTAAAAAACATAGCGGAAAGACAGGGTATTTCTGAAAATTATCTTGAACAGCTTTTTGCGGTGCTTAAGAAAGCCAAGCTGGTGAAAAGCCTTCGTGGTTCCCAGGGAGGCTATACACTTGGATGCAGTGCGGATCAGATCTCTGTGGGGGATATTTTAAGAGCCCTGGAAGGGTCATTTGCGCCTGTGGAATGTGTAGCTGAAGATCATCCGGCATTCTGCAGCAGATTTGATTATTGCGTAACCAAAGGTATCTGGGAAAAAATACGTGACAGCATTAATGCAGTGATTGATTCCACTTCACTTGAAAGTCTTGTTGAGGAATATCGCAAATGCCGGAAGGGAGACGATTATATATATCATATATAAGTTGATATTCATGTTTAAAAAAGACTTAAAAGGGAAAAGAATAAAAAAGCGTTATCCATTTGTAGAAATATGCTGCAATTAAAGGAGTTGCCTGATATGAAAGACAGATTAATTTATTTGGACCATGCTGCTACTACGCCTGTAAAGCCTGAAGTTCTTGAAGCCATGCTTCCGTATTTCAGCCAAAAATTCGGAAATGCATCTTCTATATATTCACTGGGCAGAGAAAGCAAGAAAGCTATTGAAGAGGCAAGGGACAGGACAGCTGCAGCCATTGGAGCGCAATCCAAGGAAATATTTTTCACCGGTTCCGGTACTGAAGCAGACAATTGGGCTATAAAAGGCGTCGCATATGCAAACCGTAAAAAAGGAAATCATATAATAACCACTGCAATCGAGCATCACGCCATATTACATACATGCCAATATCTTGAAAGCGACGGATTTGAAGTGACCTACCTGCCGGTAGACGGAAACGGGCTTGTTACCCCGGATACCGTCAGGGCTGCAATAAAACCGAACACCATACTTATTACGATAATGTTTGCCAATAACGAAATAGGTACCATACAGCCAATTTCAGAAATAGGTAAAATAGCAAAGGAAAAGGGCGTGTATTTTCACACCGACGCTGTTCAGGCAGTAGGAAACGTCAAAATAAATGTTGATGACATGAACATTGATTTGCTTTCGCTTTCAGCACATAAATTCTATGGGCCGAAGGGTATAGGCGCTTTATACATAAGAAAGGGTACAAAGATCACTTCTTTCCTGCACGGAGGCGCCCAGGAAAGAGGCAGGCGTGCAAGTACGGAAAACGTTGCCGCCGTGGTCGGCCTCGGTAAAGCAATAGAATTGGCTTCCCAAAATGTGGATGAATATAATAAAAAGCTTTTGGCGCTTCGGGATCATGCAATCGAAGAAATACAAAAAAATATACCTTTTGTCCGTTTGAACGGGGACAGGACCAGCAGACTTCCCGGCAATGTAAATTTTTCCTTTGAGTTCATAGAAGGAGAATCCCTGTTATTGATGCTGGATATGAAAGGTATTGCCGCTTCCAGCGGTTCCGCATGTACTTCCGGTTCCCTGGATCCTTCGCATGTTCTGCTGGCAATAGGGCTGCCTCATGAAATTGCCCACGGTTCCCTGAGGCTGACCTTCGGAGAAGAAAATACAAGAGAAGAGCTTGATTATCTTTTGGACACTTTACCGGCAATAGTACAGAGGCTGAGAGAAATGTCGCCGCTTTATCAGGTTGCGGCGAGATGAATGAATGAAATTATTGCAACAGTTACTCAAGGTAATATAATGCAAAAAACCTGTTGTATTAATACTTTTTTGCATTATATATAATTGAATTGCCCATGAAATGAAAAAAGTATAGAATTCCAAACAGAAATGGAAAGAAGGAATATTTAATGTATAGTGAAAAGGTTATGGATCATTTCTCAAATCCGAGAAATGTAGGCGAAATTGCTGATGCTAACGGTGTTGGCCAAGTGGGTAATCCAAAATGCGGGGATATAATGAAAATGTATCTAAAGATAGAAGATAATATTATAGTTGACGCCAAATTCAAGACCTTTGGCTGTGGAGCTGCCGTAGCTACCAGCAGTATGGCGACAGAGCTTGTAAAGGGGAAAACCGTAGAAGAAGCTCTGCGCATTACGAATAAAGCTGTAGCAGAAGCCCTGGACGGCTTGCCGCCGGTAAAAATGCATTGCTCAAATCTTGCGGAAGAAGCAATCAAATCTGCCATCGAAGATTACAAACGCCGAATCGGCCTTTTAAATGAAGAAGATGCCGGCAACGCATGCGGCAGAAGATGTGAAGATATACACAATCTGGATGATGCGGATTAGCCTGAACAGATTACTGTTTTCATATAAATTTGTGTCGGTGCAAAACTGTGGAATGGCGGTTTATATATAATGTCTTCAAAAGGAAAAGTCATGCTTGGTATGAGCGGCGGCGTCGATAGCTCCGTGGCTGCAGCCATTTTATTGGAAAAAGGCTATGAAGTATTTGGAGTTACCATGCAGATATGGCCTGATATGGATGGCGATAGGCAGAAGAACGAGGGAGGCTGCTGTTCGCTGTCAGCGGTGGATGATGCCAGAAGAGTGGCCGACATGCTGGGTATATCGTATTATGTATTGAATTTTAAAGATATTTTTAAAGAAAAAGTCATCGATTATTTTACAGGAGAATATATAAAAGGCAGGACTCCAAATCCATGTATCGCCTGCAACAGATATGTAAAATTTGATGCTCTTTTGCAAAAGGCCGTATCCATGGGAATGGATTATGTTGCAACAGGCCATTATGCACGTATAGTATACGATCATTTCTCAAAAAGATTTTTGTTGAGAAAATCTGCAACCGAAAGCAAGGATCAAACATATGCCCTATATACCCTGACTCAGCATCAGCTTTCTAGAACGCTTATGCCCATTGGCGATTTCACAAAGGAAAAGGTGCGGGAAATTGCCGGAGAAATCGGTCTCATGGTTGCCTCAAAACCGGACAGCCAGGAAATATGTTTTGTTGAAGATAACGATTACGGAAGGTTCATTTGTGAAAATACGGATTACAAAGCTGCTCCGGGCAATTTCACCGATACGTCCGGAAATATCCTGGGCAGGCATAAAGGAATAATCCATTATACAATAGGACAACGAAAGGGGCTGGGTATCACTTTCGGCAAGCCTATGTATGTAGTGGAGATAGACGAATCAACCGATACGGTTGTTTTGGGAAACGAAAGTGAAGTATTTTCGGAAAATCTGATTGCCTCAGATTTGAATTTTATTGCCATTGATAAACTTGAGTATTCACGCAGGGTAAAAGCCAAAATAAGATATTCGGCAAAGGAAGCCGATGCTGTAATAAAGCCTGTTGAAACCGGGAGGGTAGAAGTGCGGTTCGACGCCCCCCAGAGGGCTGTTACGCCAGGGCAGGCCGTGGTCTTTTATGAAGGGGACATGGTATTGGGGGGCGGAATTATAGAGAGGTAAAAACAGGCTTTCTTTTTTCAAAGTGCGTCACATGAGTAAAACCGCAATCAAGCAGCATGTCCCTGAAAAAATGGAATTTGTAGCCTATATAATAGGGATTGTGAGCGTCTGAAGCCAGGCTTATAATCTCTCCGCCAAGTTCCCTGTACCTTTTTAAGATTGCGGCGTCATATTGTGCAGTAACGATTCCATGTTTGTCCCTGAAGGAGCCCGTATTGATTTCAAATCCCTTTCCACGGACTATCAATTCTCTAAATATCTGATCAAGTATTCCTGTATGGTTGCTATATCTTAACGTCCTGTCGTTATATCCTGCGTACCTTATAATATATTCCATGTGTGCTATATTATCATAATCCTCAAAGTTTAGCATAGCATAAAGAATCTTTTGTAAATAAAGTTCATAAGCTTCTTTTTTGCTCTTTCCATTGTAATAATCCCTGCAGTAGGGATCAATTCCGTCTATTATATGCACTGATGCCAAGACATAATCGAAATCTACGCTTTTGACAGCTTTCAAGCTTTCTTCAAGGACATGCGGCTGGATACCTACTTCAATACCATTAAAAACCGATAACTTTTGTTTATATTTGTCTTTAAGGTTGTCCATATATATTGAGTATTTTACAAAGTCAATATTATCAAAGCTATCAGCACCCGGAAAATCAAAATCCAGATGATCAGTAAAGGTCAAGCCTTTTAATCCAACGTCAAAAGCCTTATCACAAGCAGCTTCCGGAATCATTTCACTATCAGTTGAAAATTTACTGTGAACGTGGCAATCAATCATGGTTCCCCTCCATGCCTTTCGCAAATATTCTAGCATTATAATACGGTTTGTACAATAAAAAAAGGATTTTATTTATTAAAATCTGATTTAGGTATATAATATTTAGCATGAATTCTATTTACAGGGAGGAAATGGCATGGAAGAGACTAAGACCGAAGGACAGAAATTGCAGGAGAAGCTTTTCTTTAAAGCGGCAAACGTTTGGGAGAAATCCACTGAAGATGATAAAAAAAATGCTTTCGAATTCTGTGAAGAGTACAAGAAGTTTTTAGATAGTTCAAAAACCGAAAGGGAATTCGCCGCCGAAGCCGGAAAACTCTCGCGCCAACACGGATTTGTATCTCTTGATGATATTATGAAAAATAAAAAGAAGCTCATTCCCGGAATGAAGATATATAGCGTACACCGCAAAAAATCAGTCCTGCTTGCGGTTATTGGCCAAAAGCCGGTCGAATACGGCGTAAACATCGTTGGCGCGCATATTGATTCACCACGGCTGGACCTCAAACAGAATCCGGTATATGAAGATACTGAAATGGCGCTGCTGAAAACTCATTATTATGGAGGGATAAAGAAATACCAGTGGGTTGCAATACCACTTTCCATACACGGAGTTATAGTAAAAGGGAATGGCGAGCTGCTGAACATCGTCGTGGGCGAGGATGAGATCGATCCTGTACTTACAATAACCGACTTACTGCCGCATTTAGCCCAGGAGCAGATGCAGAAAAAAATGAGCGAAGGGATAACGGGAGAGGGATTAAATATACTTATCGGTTCCATTCCATATAGTGATGAAAAAGTAAAAGATAAAGTAAAATTGAACATACTTAATCTGCTAAACCAGAAGTATGGCATCATTGAAGAAGATTTTCAGTCTGCCGAGCTGGAGATTGTACCGGCTTTTAAGGCTAAAGACGTCGGTTTTGACAGAAGCATGATCGGAGCATATGGCCAGGATGACAGGGTATGCGCATATCCATCCCTTATAGCGGCGCTTTCCCTTGAAAAGGTCGACAGAACCTCAGTGCTTATACTAACCGATAAGGAAGAGATAGGAAGTATGGGTAATACCGGCGCTGAATCTAATATGCTCGAAGATTTCATAGCATATCTATGCTCTTGCTCCAACGATAACTACACTGATATATCGTTAAGAACCTGCCTGAATAAGTCACGGATGCTTTCAGCCGATGTAAATGCAGGAGTCGATCCCAATTATGACAGTGTTTCCGATAAGAAAAACGCAACATATATGGGGAAGGGTATAATGATTCAAAAATATACCGGTTCAAGAGGGAAGGCAGGTGCAAGCGATGCAAATGCCGAATTTATAGGTGAACTGAGGCTTCTATTCAACAGCAGGGGAATCATCTGGCAAACAGGTGAGCTTGGTAAAGTAGATATGGGCGGGGGAGGCACCATTGCGCAATATGTCGCAAATCTCGGCGTTGACGTTATAGACTGCGGAGTGCCTGTATTATCCATGCATTCACCATTTGAAGTGACAAATAAGATGGATATATATACTTTGTATAAGGCATATAAGATTTTTTTCGAAAGCTGAGAGCGTATAACATTATTGCTGTATTGTCATGCGTGTTTCTTTTTTCTATTGAAAACCGCTTTAAAAATAAAGAACAGAATCACAAGGACAATAGCTATCAGCACTACGTTTTCGAATTTCTTGAATATTGGCCGTACTACTGTTTCATAATTTGAACCCAGCTTGAATCCCAAAAAAATCAGAATAAAATTCCATGGCAGCATTCCTATAAGGGAATACGTGATAAATTTTCTGAAGTTCATCCTTGCAATGCCTGCAGGGAGGGAAATGAAGGTACGTATGACAGGCAGCAGCCTTCCGAAAAAAACTGCGGCAGAGCCGTATTTGTTAAAGGCATTCTCCGCTTTATGAAAATGCTCCTCGGATACGAAGAAATACTTACCGTACTTGAGTATGAAAGGCCTGCCGCCATAATATCCCACTATGTAAGCCAGGGTGGAACCAGTCAGACTTCCAATGGCTACCGCCAGATTAGCAAGCCAGAGATTAATCCTGCCATCTGCAACCATTAATCCTCCAAGAGGGAGGATAATCTCACTGGGAATGGGGATGCATGCGCTTTCGAGAAGCATTCCGCCTCCTATACCGAAGTACCCCAGGGAACTGACAATATCTTTGATAAAAAAAACGATTCTTTCCAAGAATTCGTACATACTTAATCTCCTTACATGATATTACGGGGCAGGCGTCTGCTCTCCGTTCAAGGACGAATCACTGTTGGACGGATTGTTTTTTGTAGTACTTTTTGTGCCGGTGCTGCTCTTTGATGTAGTTTTATTGTTATTACTATCTTTATTTAAATCTGTTTTCAAATAGTTCTTTTTTGCATCATTTTCCACAGCGACATAGCTCTCACTGCCTTTAAAATATGTCTCTGTTATCTCACGGGTTTTTTCAACATCGCAAAGAAAATACCAGGGTGAACCGTCATACACCGTGCCGGGCATTGATATAAAACTGATGCTGTCGCTATTGATCTTACTGACTAGCCCCGAAAGTTTTACAATTTCATTTAATGAAAAATTCGTTTCTATATTTTCAAAAATCGAATTAATAATACTGTTCATTCTGGTAATATATTGCAGCGTAAATTTCTGCCTGATCAACTCTGTAATAAAGTACTGCTGTGCCTCTATTCTTTTTAAATCGCTTCCATCGTAAAATTTTCTGATTTCTTTTGTCCACCGGTTGGGATCCCTGAAGCGTATAAACTGCTCGGATTTCTCTCCATTTAATGTCTGTAGTCCTTTTTTCAAGTGAATATGAAGATTTTGTGTGGGGTCATCATAGTCCATATCCGCCGGAACATTAATTTTAACGCCTCCAAGCAAATCTATGATTTTTTTGAACGCAGAGGTATCAACAAATACATAATATTTGATATTTACATCCAAAAGCTCCGATACTGTCTGAACCGCCAGATCAATGCCGCCATGAGGATAGGCATAATTTATTTTACGATAGTTTTTTTCTATTTTGACTTTTGTATCTCTGGGTATTGACATAACATTTATTTTATATGTAGCAACATCAAAATTCAGCAGCATCATCGTGTCGGAATTTTTATTAACCCTGTCACCACCAAGGATAAGAACATTAAAGGGGCTTTTAGTCCTCATAAAAGGTTTAAAGATATCATTTATGGGATTGTTGGAGTTTGCCGACAAGCTGCCATCCTGTCCGCTATTGTTAATATACCGTATAACTGCAATACCTGCTATAAACAAAAATGAGGATACAATTATAGTAGTAATAAAATAAAACCTTCGTAAATTCAACAGTAACCTCCTTGTGCCTGCCTGAACAGTATGAATCGCCCTGCCAGTCTCCGGAAAAGCCTTTCTCCGTATTACAATAATGATCCGTTTTTATAAGACCGTTCAATCATGCAATTGGTTCCATATCCCTTTGAAATGCTCTTTTCTTCAGGGACAGTTGAAATATATCAACCTGTAATATTATAATTAAGTTTCACGAATAAGTAAATAGCGGCGAGAAATGATATGGCAGAAATTGATATTTTTTTGTAAAGTTGAAGTTACTCAATTGTTAACTCTAGGTTAACTTATTGCACAAGTACACATTGTTTTCTATAATTGATAGGGAAGCACAGAAGAAAAAAATTGTGGTTATATATATGGAGGTACCGCTGTAATGACGGAAGGAATAACTTTAACTCTGATAGCTGTTGTAGTACTGGCTCTTTGCTTTGATTTTATCAACGGTTTTCATGATACTGCCAATTCAATTGCAACATCAGTTTCCACCAGGGTGCTTACGCCAAGGCAGGCAATTTTAATGGCGGCGGTATTAAACTTCACAGGAGCCCTGGTGAGTGAAAAAGTGGCCAAAACCATATCCAAAGGCCTGGTATATGGTTCACTTGAGCAATATGTCATAATTGCGGCGTTGATTTCCGCAATAATCTGGGATTTGCTAACCTGGTATATCGGTATACCCAGCAGCTCTTCACATGCTTTGATTGGGGGACTCATCGGCGCTGCAATAGCATATACAGGCACTTTCGGTAAAATAATGTGGGATGGTGTTTTGAACAAAGTAGTTATTCCGTTGATTACTTCACCGATTGCAGGCTTCCTTGTAGGGTATATAGCCATGTCGCTATTATTCGAGCTTCTTCGGCCGCTAACACAAAAAGTGGTTAACAAATACTTTTCCAAGCTTCAGATCTTTTCTGCCGCATTAATGGCATTCTCTCATGGAAATAACGATGCACAGAAATCCATGGGCATAATAACCCTTGCCCTTATTAGCTCGGGATTTTTAAGAAACGATGCCGGCATACCCTTATGGGTAAAAATAGCATGTGCTCTGGCGATGGCTTTTGGAACTTCTATAGGCGGCTGGAAGATAATTAAGACTATGGGTGTGAATAT
The DNA here is from genome assembly GCA_012027035.1 of Ruminiclostridium sp. Taxonomy (GTDB): domain Bacteria; phylum Bacillota; class Clostridia; order Acetivibrionales; family DTU013; genus MnB-11. Next base: position 9,515 of record VEPD01000064.1, read on the forward strand.
GATAAGGCTGCAGCCCATAGGAGGATTCGCCGCAGAAACGGCTGCAGCTGCAGTTATTGAGACCGCCACACAAATAGGCGCGCCTGTAAGCACCACGCATGTTATTTCTTCTGCAATAATGGGCGTGGGCGCATCAAAAATGTTTTCTGCCGTGAAATGGGCACTTGCAAGAAATATTGTATGGGCCTGGGTATTTACAATCCCGTCTACAGCGTTAATGGGGGCTATATTTACACTTTTGTTCAAGCTTTTTTGATTTATACATGGAGATTTCATGTGCAGGGTAAGATTTATTGTAAATTTTTAACATAATACATTTTTAATATAATACATATAGCAGCACATATTTCATAATAGAAATTATTTGAAAATAAGGCTATTCAGATTTCTCAGATATTCTGAAGTCCGATAAAGGATTGCTGTCTACAGCATCCTTGAGTTGCTGTTTACCCAGATGTGTATATATCTCAGTGGTTGCAATGCTTTCATGTCCCAGCAATTCCTGCAATGTCCTGATATCAACATTTCCATATCTGTACATCAATGTTGCGGCGGTATGCCTGAGCTTATGGGTAGAGTATCTCTGGGGATCAAGACCGGCGTCCCTGATGTATTTTTTTACTATCTTTTGAACTGACTCCTTACTTATTCGCAGTTTTCGTTTGCTTAAGAACAGCGCATTCCTTTCCTTGACACCGTTAACCGGACGTAAAGGCATATAGGCTTGTATAGCTTGGAAACAGGCGTTATTCAGGGGTATTGTGCGTTCCTTGTCACCTTTACCGATAACTGTCAGGTTGTTGTCTTTTATATTATTCAGATTTATGCCAACCAATTCTGATAATCGCATTCCACAATTTAGAAATAAAGTAATAATAGCAAAATCACGTTCCTGAAATTCTCCTGATACCGATTTAAGAAGCTGTTTGCTTTCTTCAATATTTAAATATCTGGGCAGCCTTTTTACAATTTTTGGAGATTCCAATTCACTTGCGGGGTTAAAGGAAATAAGCCTTGCTTTATTGGCAAGGTAATTGAAAAAGGACTTAAGACTGGCAACTTTTCTGGCACGCGCATGAGAAGTATTGTCACGGTTATTGCTGACATAAGACATAAAAGAATACAAATCACTTAATGTAACCTTTTTAAGAATATTTATATCAATATCTGTAATATCAATTTCATTGAATTCAGTTTTTTTGTCAGCAAGCTTGTAATGAGTTTTCAGAAAGCGAAAAAATAATCTGAGATCATAGAAATAAACCTGAACCGTATTTATAGATTTACCTCTGATAGTTTGAAGGTAGTTGAGGAAATTCCTTAATATAAAAGGCATCTCATAATCTGAAATATTCTTCATACGTAAAACTCCGATATATTTTAATATATTAAATAATATACTAAAAGATTACCGATTACAATAATTACAATAATCCCCTCCTTCAAATTACACGAAATCTTTATTTCGTGTAATTAGCTGCATAAAAAAGGACAGCCTATTTGACCGCCCTTTTTCATTTGCCCACTTTTTTCGGCATTATCCTTATTATGTGAATTAA
>VEPD01000144.1 GCA_012027035.1 Ruminiclostridium sp.
CTTAGTACCGAAAGGAGGAATACCAGGTGGAGAAGAAAGTAAGGTCAAAGGAAGAACTTCTTAGCGAAAAAGATAAATTAATGGAAGTATATAGCACTACTCATAGCCAATCCCGGAAACCGGCTCTCCTTACAAAGAAGGAGAAAAAGGCTTTAGGAATCGGCAAGGATGAGGGAAGAGCTGTTTTGAGACATGTCAGGATCTCATCCAGAAAAGTCAAGATTGTGCTTGATCTCATTAAAGATAAGGGAATAGATGAGGCTTTAGGTATTGTTAAATACACGCCCAAGGCTGCGTCTGAGATTTTATTGAAGCTATTGAAATCGGCGGAAGCCAACGCAGCAAATAATAACGGACTCAACAGAGACGGGCTGTTTGTAGCGGAAGCATATGCAACGCAGGGCCCGACTCTGAAGAGGATTATGCCGAGGGCACAAGGCAGGTCTAACAGAATCAGGAAAAGAACAAGCCATGTAACATTGGTTTTAAAGGAAAGGGGACACACCCGCTGAGTAACGGGTAGTCCTCATTAGGAGGGAATGTCCCCTTTTGAATTAAGGAAAGCCATAACAGGAGAGGATGTCCCTTAATTTAGGAAAGCAGGCAACTAAAAAAGAAGGAGGTTGGAAGATGGGCCAGAAGGTAAATCCACATGGATTGAGAATAGGTATAATCAAGGACTGGGATACTAAATGGTACGCAAATAAAAAGAATTTCAGCGATCTTTTGGTAGAAGACGTCAAGATAAGGAAGTATATAAAGAAGAGACTATTCATCTCCGGTGTTTCCAGAATCGAGATAGAAAGAGCCGCAAACAAGATCAAGGTCAATGTGCATACTGCAAAGCCTGGTTTGGTAATAGGCAAGGGCGGAGCAGGCATAGAGGATCTCAGGAAGGAAGTTGAAAAACTTACCGGAAAGAATGTCCTTATTAACATCACTGAGATCAAGGTGCCGGAGGTTGACGCTCAGCTTGTAGCTGAAAACATTGCTTCACAGCTTGAAAAGAGGATTTCTTTCAGGAGAGCGATGAAACAGTCTATGTCCAGAGCAATGAAAATCGGCGCCAAAGGTATTAAGACAGCTGTTGGCGGAAGACTCGGCGGAGCGGAAATCGCAAGAAGAGAGCACTATCATGAAGGTACTATTCCGCTGCAGACTTTAAGAGCGGATATTGATTATGGTTTTGCAGAAGCTGACACGACATACGGAAAACTGGGAGTTAAGGTATGGATATATAAAGGCGAAGTTCTTCCTGCTGTCAAGAAAGAAAGGAAAGCGGAAGGAGGAGATCGGTAATGTTAATGCCAAAAAGGGTAAAACGCAGAAGGGTTCATAGAGGCAGAATGACAGGCAAGGCCACCAGAGGTTTTCTGATTTCCAACGGCGAATACGGCCTGCAGGCCGCCGAACCGGCATGGGTTACAAGCAACCAGATCGAGGCTGCCAGAATAGCTATGACACGTTTTATTAAAAGGGGCGGTCAGGTCTGGATAAAGATATTCCCAGACAAGCCTGTAACCAAGAAACCTGCTGAAACCCGTATGGGTAGCGGTAAAGGATCGCCTGAATACTGGGTGGCTGTGGTGAAACCCGGAAGAGTACTGTTTGAAATTGCGGGAGTTGATGAAGAAACTGCAAGGGAAGCAATGAGACTTGCAATGCACAAGCTTCCCATGAAGTGCAGGTTTGTAGCCCGCGATAATGAAATGGGTGGTGAAGCGAATGAAAGCCAGTGAGATGAGAGAAAAGACACAAGCTGAACTTCAGAAGGAATTGAGCGAATTGAAATCCGAATTGTTCAAACTAAGATTCCAGCTTGTTACCAATCAACTTGAAAACCCTATGAAGCTAAAGGATGTAAAAAAAGCCATTGCCCGTGTTAAGACAATTATCAGGGAAAGAGAAATTAAGGGGATAGAAGCTTAAATTGGAAGAATAATGTACAATCACCACGCTGAGGCGGGGTGCGCAGGCGTAAGTCCTGCCATATTTTATACCGATTTAGTCGGTATAAAATATATAGATTAGAAAGGAGGTATCTTGCTTGGAAGAAAGAAATCTGAGGAAGACCAGGGTAGGTAAGGTTGTAAGCGATAAAATGGACAAAACGATAGTCGTTGCCATAGAGACAAGTGTAAAGCATCCCTTGTACAAGAAAATTGTAAAGAGGACTTACAAGCTTAAAGCTCATGACGAAAATAACGAATGCAAGACAGGCGACAAGGTTAAAGTGATGGAAACCCGCCCGCTTAGCAAGGACAAAAGATGGAGACTTGTTGAGATTATAGAAAAAGCTCAGTAATTGGAGTGACGGAAGGAGGCAAAAGCATGATTCAAGTTCAATCTACACTCAAATCTGCAGACAATTCTGGAGCAAAGGAAATGAGATGCATTAAGGTGCTTGGTGGTTCCTGGAGAAAATATGCCAGCATAGGTGATGTAATAGTAGCTTCGGTTATAAATGCAACACCCGGCGGAGTTGTAAAAAAAGGCGAGGTTGTCAAATGCGTTATAGTCCGTACGACGAAAGGTGTTAGAAGACCTGACGGATCGTATATAAAGTTCGATGAGAATGCGGCAGTTATTATAAAGGATGATAAAAACCCCAGGGGAACACGTATTTTTGGTCCTGTTGCGAGAGAACTGAGGGATAAGGATTTCATGAAGATCCTGTCACTCGCACCGGAAGTTCTGTAAGGTAGGATGTTTAGCGCTCATAGCGCGAATTTCTTCTAAAACATCCAAAAAGGATGTTTAGCGCGTAGCGCGAATTTCTTCTAAAACATCCAAAGGAAGGAGGCGGCTTAAATTGGCTAATGATGTACATGTTAAAAAGGGAGATACTGTATACGTGCTTTCCGGCAAGGATGAAGGCAAAAAGGGCAAAGTGCTGGCAGTTATACCTGATAAAATGATGGTGCTGGTTGAAGGTGTAAATATGGCAACAAAACATAAAAAACCCAGAAACAGATACCAGCAGGGTGGAATAATACATCAGGAATCACCTATCAACAGTGCAAAGGTCATGCTGGTATGTGAAAGGTGTAAGGCTCCCACCAAGGTAGCCAGGATAATTCACGAAGACGGTCAGAAGGATAGAGTTTGCAAAAAATGCGGTGAACTGATAGATATTCAAAAAGAATCGAAAGAAGATTGACATACTCTTCTTGAAAGGAGGTTAAAGACTTATGGCCAGGCTTAAGGACAAATATTTGAGTGAAGTGGTACCGGCTATGCAGTCACAGTTTAAATATAAAAGTACAATGCAAATACCCAAGCTTGAAAAGGTTGTTTTAAACATGGGTGTGGGTGAAGTTAAAGAAAACCCGAAGGCTATGGATTCTGCCGTTAATGATATGGCAATTGTTACAGGCCAAAGACCGATAATTACGAAAGCCAAGAAATCGGTTGCCGCCTTTAAAGTCAGAGAGGGCATGAACATCGGCTGCAAAGTGACACTGCGCGGCAATAAGATGTATGAATTTGTTGACAAGCTGTTTAATGTTGCACTCCCAAGGGTTAGAGACTTCAGGGGAATATCGGGCAACTCCTTTGACGGGAGGGGCAATTTTTCGCTTGGGGTCAGGGAACAGCTTATATTTCCGGAAATAGAATATGATAAAGTGGATAAGGTCAGAGGTATGGACATTGTTTTCGTAACCACCGCCAGGACGGACGAAGAGGCAAAGGCTCTCTTGAAGCATCTTGGCATGCCGTTCAGCCAGAGCTGACAAGGATAGGGGACACGAAAAGGCAGAAATCAGAAATCAGAAGACAGAAGACAGAAATCAGATATAGGGGTTAGGTAAACGATATCCTTGAAAAGTAAATAAAACATATCTGTTCTCTGCAGTATAGTGATTCCCAGGATGAAAGGAGATAGATGCATGGCAAAAAAATCAATGATTATAAAATCGAAGCTGAGTCCGAAATTCAGTTCAAGAGCACATAACAGATGCAAGTTGTGCGGAAGGCCTCATGCTTATATGAGGAAATTCGGAGTATGCCGTCTGTGCTTCAGGGTTTTGGCTTATAAGGGGCAAATACCGGGCATAAAAAAAGCCAGCTGGTAACAATCTTTGGAAGGAGGTTAAACATATGCAAATAACAGACGCTATCGCTGATATGTTGACCAGAGTGAGAAATGCTAGTTCAGCTAAGCATGAATCTGTAGATATACCGGCGTCCAGTCTCAAGAAGGAAGTCGCCAGGATCTTATTGGATGAGGGTTATATCAGGAATCTGGAATTGATAGAAGACGGCAAACAGGGTGTAATCAGAATTGCACTCAAGTATTCAGTCAACAAGCAAAATGTAATATCCGGGATCAAGAGGATAAGCAAACCCGGACTGAGGGTTTATGCAAGCAAGGATGAACTGCCGAAGGTGCTTGGCGGTCTTGGAATCGCAATAATATCAACATCAAAGGGTATTATGACCGATAAGAAGGCGAGGAACGAAGGAGTAGGCGGCGAGGTTCTGGCTTTTGTCTGGTAAGTGAGAAGTGAGAAGTTGGAATTTAGGCTTCAACTTGGCTGGAGTTTCTGAAAAGAGCAATTTTATGCTCATAATATTAAGAACAGGAGGTGTAAGTAAATGTCAAGAATAGGTAAAATGCCTATAATAATACCAAAAGGCGTTAATGTTGCAATCAATGGGAATGTAGTAACGGTGAAAGGCCCTAAAGGGACTTTGACAAATAGCCTTCACAAGGATATGATAATAGCGGACGAAGGCGAAAAGATCACAGTAAACAGACCGACCGACGGAAAACTTCACAAGTCTCTTCATGGTCTGACTAGGACTCTTATCAGCAATATGGTTGATGGCGTGACCAAAGGCTTCGAAAAAGCCCTCGATATAAACGGTGTCGGCTACAGGGCGCAAAAACAGGGTAAAAAGCTGGTTCTTACCCTTGGTTATTCCCATCCGGTAGAAATGGATGAACCCGTCGGCATAACCGTTGATGTGCCTGCACCAAATAAGATTATTGTTAAAGGTTGCGATAAGCAGGCTGTTGGTGAATTTGCCGCTAAAATCAGGGCTAAGAGAGAGCCTGAAGTTTATAAAGGAAAAGGCATCAAGTATGACTATGAAATAATCAGGCGCAAAGAGGGTAAAGCAGGAGCTAAAGGCAAGAAGTAGGAGGGAGTTGAGAGTAAATGATTAATAAGCCGAATAAAAATGAAATCAGGCTGAGAAAACATGTAAGGGTCCGCAAAAAAATCGAGGGAACACCTGAGCAACCAAGGCTTAATGTTTTCAGAAGCTTAAAGCATATATACGCACAGATTATTGATGACTCAGCCGGAATCACTCTTGTTGCTGCTTCCACTCAGGATGAAGCCCTTAAGGGTAAAGTAGGGCTTGGCGGAAACAAGAGCGCTGCCAGGGAAGTCGGTAAACTTATTGCGCAGAAAGCTGCTGATAAGGGAATCAAACAGGTCGTTTTCGACAGAGGCGGTTACCTGTACCATGGCAGGGTCAAAGAACTTGCAGAAGGTGCAAGGGAAGCAGGACTTGAATTTTAATAGCAGCATTGCCCCAGCAATCGGTAATACTACTGCGAAAGCTTCATATGAAGACTTTCAGAAATTTCGCAGTAGTTGAAAAAAGGCGAGTGGGGCTCGATGCCCAGGATGCATGGGCGAGCAGATGACACAGTCATCGACCAGCCCCCAAGGCTTTTGTCCATAGGAAATTTTCGTAAGAAAATTAGAATGAGGAGGGAGAAAGTTTGCAACGTATAGATGCCAGCATATTGGATTTAAAGGAAAAAGTAGTTAATATAGGACGTGTCACCAAAGTTGTTAAAGGTGGTAGGAACTTCCGTTTCAGTGCTCTAGTCGTAGTTGGAGACGAAAACGGATACGTTGGCAGCGGTATTGGCAAGGCGACTGAAATACCCGACGCCATAAGAAAGGGAATCGATAACGCCAAGAAGAACCTGATAAAGGTACCTCTTGTTGAAACGACCATTCCCCATGAAGCAACCGGCATTTATGGAGCAGGAAGAGTTCTGCTCAAGCCTGCAGGCGCAGGTACCGGAGTTATTGCCGGCGGACCTGTCAGAGCAGTTCTGGAGCTGGCCGGGATTCATGATATCAGAACAAAATCTCTTGGATCAAACAATCCGATAAACATGGTCAATGCAACCATAAAAGGGCTTGCTCAGCTGAAAACGGCTGAAGAGGTGGGCAGACTCCGCGGTAAAACTGCGGAAGAAATACTGGGTTAGGAGGGGAATACGGTGGCAAAACTAAAGATTACTCTGATAAAGAGTATCAACAAGGCAAAAGAAAACCAGGTAGCTACTGTAAAAGCTCTCGGTTTAAAAAAAATCGGCAGTTTTGTAGAGCAAAATGACAATCCTCAAATCAGAGGTATGGTAACAAAAGTATCACATCTGGTTTCGGTAGAAGAAATATAAGGTATGGGGACACACCCTCTGAGTCTGGGGTAATCCGTAAAAGGAGGGAATGTCCCCGGTTTGAATAGGTCGAAAGAATCTGCTGGAATTATCAAAGGAAAGAAGGTGTAACAGTTGAAACTACATGAATTGCAACCTGTACCGGGTGCAAAAAGAGCTCCCGCAAGAAAAGGCAGAGGTACCGGTTCAGGTAACGGTAAAACCGCCGGTAAGGGTCACAAGGGTCAGAATGCACGTGCAGGCGGCGGTGTAAGGCCAGGGTTTGAAGGCGGACAAATGCCTCTCTATAGAAGAATTCCAAAGAGAGGATTCAACAATAAGATTTTTGCTAAAGTTTTTGCGGAAATCAATGTTTCCAGGCTGGAGATATTTGAAAGCGGAACTGTAGTAGATAACGACTTGCTTAAGAAAAGCGGGCTTTTGAAGAAAACAAGCAATAGTGTTTCCATTCTGGGGAATGGGGAATTAACCAGGAAACTTACTGTTAAAGCTGCAAGATTCACCAAGACAGCTTCTCAAAAGATTGAGGCTGCAGGAGGAAAGGTAGAGGTGGTATAGAATGGGCGGAATGTTGGAAATTCTGCGTAATGCCTGGAAGATTCCCGACCTGCGCAGGAAGCTCCTGTTTACCATTGCAATGCTGATTGTTTTCAGAATTGGTTCCTTTATACCGGTACCTGGTATGGATGCCGCTAAATTTGCTGAATTACTGTCCAAAGCAGGGTCATTGGGCGGTTTTCTTGATATTGTCTCAGGCGGCGCCCTTAAAGGAGCTACATTATTCGCAATGAGTATTACCCCATATATCAATTCATCTATTATCATGCAGTTATTGACAGTAGCCATACCTTCCCTGGAAAGGCTTCAGAAGGAAGGCGAGGAAGGCAGGAAGATAATCCAGCAGTATGTTAGATATGGTACTGTAGTTTTAGCTCTGGTTCAGGCGATAGGTCTGTATTTTACAATTCAGTCCAATGGCGCTGTTGCAGACGGAGGGTCAATTTGGAGCGCCCTCACTATAATATTATCCTTTACGGCAGGTACTGCATTCTTGATGTGGCTGGGTGAGCAAATAAACGAGTTCGGTATCGGTAACGGTATCTCGCTAATAATTTTTGCAGGCATTGTCTCCAGGGGACCGCAGGGCGCTTTGGGGCTTTATGACAACTACAGACTGGGTAATTTTGGACAGGGATTATTTGGGATATTCGTAATAATACTCGTTTTAGCGATGTTTGTAGCAATGATTGCTTTAGTTATCTGGGTTCAACAGGCTGAAAGAAGAATTCCAATTCAGTATGCAAAGAGAATGGTAGGCAGAAAAATGTATGGCGGACAAAGCACGCATCTGCCCATCAAGGTTAACCTTGCAGGCGTTATTCCGATAATTTTTGCTATGTCCATAATGCTGTTTCCTTCTACTTTAATCACAATGTTTTTTGCAGGTTCGGAAAACTGGTTTGTCAAATTATTCAGTAACCCTCAAAAGAGTGCTATTTATCCGGTAATATATGCATTTTTGATAATTTTCTTCACGTTCTTTTACTCGGTAATACAGTTCAACCCTATTGAAATATCAAACAACATGAAGAAAAACGGCGGGTTCATTCCGGGACTAAGACCGGGAAAACCCACATCGGACTATATTTCAAAAGTATTAAACAGGGTTACATGGTTTGGAGGCTTCTTCCTGGCGGCTGTCACCATACTTCCGATTATCCTGGGTAATATCACAAATATAAGCGGACTATGGTTTGGCGGTACTGCATTGCTCATCCTTGTCGGTGTTGCACTGGATACTATCAAGCAGGTGGAGTCACAGATGCTGATGAGGCATTACAAAGGATTCTTGGAGTAAAAAAAGGCGAAATCGTCAGAAGCGAGTAGTGCTAGGAAGCCCGAGTGCAAAAAAAACGGAGTGTATACCGAATACACGAGTATTTTTGTACGAAGGCTGACAACGCAATACGAAGCTTATCACGATTCCGAGGAGGCAAATAAATGAGACTTGTTTTACTGGGCGCACCCGGGGCCGGAAAAGGGACCCAGGCTGTGAATCTTTCCCAAAAGCTCAAGGTTCCTCATATTTCCACTGGGGATATTTTCAGGTACAATATCAGGAACGGCACACCTTTGGGCAAAATGGCAAAGGAATATATAGACAAAGGCGGACTGGTACCCGATGAAGTAACTATTGGAATTGTAAAGGACAGGTTGGCGCAGAAAGATTGCTCCAACGGGTTTATACTTGATGGCTTCCCGAGAACAATACCTCAGGCCGAAAGCCTTGATTCCGTTCTTTTGGATATGGGTGTCAATCTTGACTATGCGGTTGATATATTTGTTCCCGATACGGAGATAATAAGGAGATTGTCAGGGAGAAGAGTATGCCCTGCCTGCGGCATGACATATCATATACATTTCGAACCTCCTGAAAAGGATGGAGCCTGTAATGGATGCGGCGCAGCTCTCATTCAAAGGGATGACGACCGGGAAGCGACAGTTCTCAACAGGCTGGAAACCTATCACAGGCAGACTGAGCCCCTGATCGGTTATTATAAAGCCAAAGGCAGGCTGTTGGTAGTAGATGGGCAAGGAAAAATAGACGAAACAACTGTCAAATTGTTAAAAGTATTGGGAATAAAATAGATGCTGTCAATTAAATCGAGAAGTGAAATAGAATCAATGAAGAGGTCTTGCGAGATAGTCGCAACCGCACACGAGCTTATAAGGGAAGCAGTAAAGCCTGGAATAACTACACAGGAACTGGACAGGATTGCGGCTGAATATATTAAAAAGAAGAAAGCTGTACCGTCCTTTCTGGGGGTTAAATGCGGGACGCCCGGTGGGGCGGATTTCCCCGCAACAATATGTGCATCGGTTAATAATGAAGTTATACACGGGATACCGGGTTTAAGAGTGTTAAAAGATGGAGATATTATAAGTGTTGATATCGGAGCATTTCTGAACGGTTTCCATGCTGACGCGGCAAGGACGTTTCCTGTCGGCAAGGTATCTGAGAAGGCTCTGAAGCTTATTGAAGTAACGGAACAAAGCTTTTTTGAAGGTGTTAAATTTGCTGTACCAGGCAACAGGATAATAGATATATCAAAAGCTATACAAGACTATGTAGAGGGTTTCGGATACTCTGTAGTCCGTGATTTTGTAGGCCATGGAATAGGAAGGGAATTATGGGAACCGCCCCAGATCCCGAATTATCGGACACGGGAGAGAGGCCCGAGGCTTGAGGCCGGCATGACGCTTGCAATAGAGCCGATGGTTAACGAAGGAAAGCATCATGTGGCGATGCTGGATAATAAATGGACAGTTGTTACCGCTGATGGAAGCCTTTCGGCTCATTATGAAAATACCATTGCGATTGCGGAAACGCAACCGATTATTATGACAAAACTCAACTGATTTTTGACCAGGGAGAGAAGAAGGAAAATTGAGAAGACTGCAAATCACAAAATATACGTGAACTGGTTTCTAGTCTCTAGTTTCTGGTTTCCAGTACCGAGGTGAGGTTTTTGAGTATGGATTTAGGCCGGATAGTAGTTTCAAAGGCTGGAAGGGATGCCGGAAGAAGGTTTTTAGTAATAAAAGTGGTTGACGAGCAGTTTGTTCAGATATCCGATGGAGACCTGAGAAGGGTTGAGAAACCAAAAAGGAAAAAAGTCAAGCACCTGGAGCAAACCGGCGAAATAGCAGGAACCATAGAGGAGAAACTTAAAAGCAATGCCAGAATAACAAACTCGGAAGTAAGAAAAGCTCTGGCAATGCATAAAGGTAATTCCGAAAACGGGGAGTAGTACTAAAGGTCAGGAGTGAAATTACTTTAGTAAGGAGGTTTGAGTTTTGTCAAAAGACGATGTTATCGAAGTTGAGGGTAAAATAGTTGAAGCGTTGCCGAATGCTATGTTCCAGGTGGAGCTGGAAAACGGACATAAAGTACTGGCGCATATATCAGGCAAATTGAGAATGAATTTTATTAGGATTTTGCCGGGGGATAAGGTAACCATAGAATTGTCGCCTTATGATCTGACCCGCGGCAGAATCACATGGAGAGCTAAATAATCAGGGAGGTTTAAGATAATGAAAGTAAAACCATCTGTAAAGACAATGTGTGAGAAATGCAAAATAATAAAAAGAAAAGGCAGAGTAATGGTAATCTGTGAAAACCCCAAGCATAAACAAAAACAGGGCTGATTTTTTTCAAGTTTAGCTTGTATTCATGCTGATGATGTGATACAATTTGACGTCAATGTGTATGTTGTTTGTACACGTCACATACCAATTGGATTTGCCACCTTGGAGCGGCTGCATATCCGGCATACCTGCCGTATATGTTCCAGGTGTTGATTTATATTGTTTACATGTAATTAATAATGGTTAATGCAAAGCGGTTTTAGGATTTAATTTGGAGGTGTTAAACAGGATGGCTCGTATTGCCGGAGTTGACCTGCCCAGAGAGAAAAGGGCGGAAATCGGATTGACTTACATCTTTGGTATCGGAAGAAGCAAGTCAAATGAAATCTTAGCTAAAACGGGCGTAAACCCTGACACAAGAATCAGGGATCTGACGGACGATGAAATTAGCAAGTTAAGGGAAATAATCGATAAGGAATACAAGGTGGAAGGCGATCTGAGGAGAGAAACCTCCCTCAATATCAAGAGGTTGATCGAAATCGGATGCTACAGGGGCAGAAGGCATAGGCAGGGGTTACCTGTGAGAGGTCAAAGAACGAAGACCAATGCCAGGACAAGAAAAGGCCCGAAGAAAACAGTAGGCGTGCAAAGAAAGAAAGCGGTGCTATAAGGACAGGGGACACACCCGCTGAGTAATGGGTGGCCCGAAGAAAGGTGCGGGGACACACCCGCTGAGTAACGGGTCACGGGATATAAGGAGGGAATGTCCCCGTTTGATAAGGGAATGTCCCCTTTTGAATAAGGAGGTTGGCGATTAAATGGCAACTAAAGCTGCTGGTGTAAAAAGAGTCACCAGAAAAAGAAGAGAACGTAAAAATATTGAGCGCGGTGCGGCACATATCCGTTCAACATTTAACAATACCATTGTAACCATAACCGACACGGCAGGAAATGCATTATCCTGGGCAAGTGCGGGCGGGCTGGGCTTCAGAGGCTCAAGGAAAAACACTCCGTATGCTGCGCAGATGGCTGCTGAAACTGCTTCAAAAGCTGCTATGGAGCATGGTTTGAAAACTGTCGAGGTATATGTAAAAGGCCCGGGAGCAGGCAGGGAAGCTGCAATTAGAGCACTGCAGGCTGCAGGACTTGACGTAAGCCTTATCAAAGATGTAACGCCTATACCCCATAACGGATGTAGGCCGCCCAAGAGAAGAAGAGTGTAATGTGGAGGTGTTAAAATAGATGGCAAGGTATATTGATGCATCTTGCAAGCTCTGCCGCAGGGAAGGTGAAAAACTTTTCCTCAAGGGTGAAAGGTGCTATACGAATAAGTGCTCGGTTTCCAGGAGAGTATATGCTCCCGGCCAGCACGGGCAGCAGAAGAAAAAAATGTCCGAATATGGATTGCAGCTTCGTGAAAAACAGAAAGTCAGAAGATTCTATGGCGTTCTTGAAACTCAGTTCAGGAATTATTTCACCATGGCTGTCGCGAAAAAGGGTGTTACCGGTGAAAACCTTCTTAAGATTCTGGAAAGCAGACTGGATAATGTAGTATACAGGCTGGGACTTGCAACATCCAGACCTGAATCAAGGCAACTGGTCAGACACGGCCACTTTACAGTTAACGGACAGAAGGTCAACATTCCGTCGTTTCTTTTGAATCCCGGAGATGTGGTAGCTGTGAAGGATAAATTCAAAAGCTCAAGTAAGGTTAAGTCAATAGTTGATATTGCAGGCGGCAAGGTTGTACCCAAATGGCTTGAATTCGATGCTGAGAATATGACGGGCAAGGTTGTTACACTACCTGCAAGGGAAGAAATCGACCTGCCAATCAGGGAGCACCTCATAGTAGAGCGTTACTCCAGATAATAAGGGTATTAAGCGAATCAGTTGCCCTCAAATAAACAAAATTGCCAGTTAAGGGAGGGTTTTTGTTGATTGAAATAGAAAAGCCGAAAATTGAATGTGTGCAATCCAGTGAAGATAATGCTTACGGCAAATTCGTGATTGAGCCTCTTGAAAGAGGTTATGGCATTACCCTTGGTAATTCGTTAAGAAGGATTCTTCTTTCTTCATTACCAGGCGTTGCGGTAACATCAATAAAGATAGATGGTGTGCTCCATGAATTTTCAACCGTACCTGGCGTTATTGAAGATGTTACCGAGATAATTCTCAACGTTAAGAATCTGTCAATGAAGCTATATAGTGACGGATCGAAGATAGTCTATATCGACTCCGACGGCGAAGGCCCGATAACTGCAGGCGATATAAAGGCTGATTCTGATGTTGAGATATTGAATCCGGATCTGCATATTTGCACGCTTAATGGCGAAAGCAGATTTTATATGGAATTGGTAGTAAGTAAAAGCAGAGGGTACATACCGGCAGAGAAGAACAAGCAGACAGGCCAACCGATAGGTATCATACCTGTGGACTCAATTTATACGCCTGTCAGAAAAGTCAACTATACCGTGGAGAATACGCGTGTTGGCCAGGTGACCGATTATGACAAGCTGTCCCTTGAAGTTTGGACCAACGGCAGCATTAAGCCGGATGAGGCCATCAGTCTCGGTGCAAAGATCCTCAGCGAGCACCTGAATCTCTTTATCGACCTGTCGGATCATGCCAAGCATACCGAGATAATGGTTGAAAAAGAAGAAACCAAGAAGGAAAAGGTTCTTGAGATGACTATCGAGGAACTTGATCTTTCGGTGAGGTCTTACAACTGTTTAAAGAGAGCCGGCATAAATACTGTTGAGGATCTTACAAACAGGACTGAGGAAGACATGATGAAAGTAAGGAATCTCGGCAGGAAGTCTCTTGAAGAAGTGCTTCAGAAGCTTCACGCTTTAGGATTGGCACTCGCACCAAGCGAGGATTAAAGTTTTGTGTGAAATTGGGAGGTAATAGGAAATGCCAGCACAAAGAAAACTGGGACGTGCAACCGATCAAAGAAAAGCTATGCTTAAAGGCCTGGTAACCGCTTTTTTCGAGAAAGGTAAAATAGAGACCACGGAAGCAAGAGCCAGAGAAGTTAAGAACATTGCCGAAAAATTGATTGCCATGGCAATCAAGGAAGCCGACAACTTCTCTTCGAAGCAGATCAAGGTCAGTGCACCCAAGCTTGACAGCACAGGTAAGAAGATAACCAAAACGGTTACTTCCAAAAACAAGAAGAAGTATGAGGTTGTAGATAGAGAAGAAAAGACCGATATGGTTACAGTGGATAATGCATCCAGGCTGAATGCCAGAAGAAGGGCAATGAATTGGATTTACAGGGTCAAAGATGAGAATGGTAAAACTGTCAACGTAGTTGACAGGCTGTTTGATGATGTAGCGCCCAAATACAAAGGCGTTAACGGCGGGTACACAAGAATTTACAAGCTGGGGCCAAGAAGAGGTGACGCAGCTGAATTAGTGATTCTTGAACTTGTAAAATAAAGTCTTGATGATGGGACATGGGGACAGGTTCCTTGTCCCGTTTGGTTGATGTACGCTAATAGGGATTGGACATGGAAATGTGGCCAAATCCCTAATTTTGTATTTGCATCTATGACTATATATGTTCAAAAAATGTTTTGTATGAGTACTACAGCGTCAATTTCACTATAATATCGGCATTTACGCACTTTGCAGAATTAGTGTAAACGCTTCAATATACATAGCAGTATTAATAGCAGTATTTAGAAATAGAACTGTCCCTACTTGCGTTTATGTGGCAAGGATAACCGTCCCCACTTTGTTTATTGATTGAGCAGAAAGAAGGTAACGAATGGCGGAAAAAATATTGAATAATATCATAAGCATTAATGATGCCAGCTATATTTATAAAGCTCATGATGAAGACAGGCAGGATGTGACAGCTGTTTCAGGCATTGACCTCTCCATTGAAAAAGGTGAGTTTCTTGTCATCCTGGGAAGAAACGGTTCAGGCAAGTCGACTCTGGCAAGGCTGATGAATGCTCTTCTTTTACCGGATCATGGCACTGTATTTGTAAATGGATTTGATACTTCTGATGAAAAGCTTATCTGGGAAATAAGGCGTTCAACAGGCATGGTATTCCAAAATCCTGATAACCAGATTGTAGGAACAATTGTTGAAGAAGATGTGGCCTTTGGCCCGGAGAATCTCGGCGTACCTTCAGAAGAAATAAGGCGGCGTGTTGATGAAGCTCTTGATACCGTAGGGATGGCTGATTATAAAAAACATGCTCCACACCTGCTTTCGGGAGGTCAGAAACAAAGAGTCGCAATTGCCGGTATCCTGACCATGAGGCCGGAATGCATCGTGCTGGATGAAGCTACGGCAATGCTTGATCCGGTAGGCCGGAAAGAGGTCATGAGAGTCCTGAAGAAGCTTAATGCAGATGAAGGGATAACCATAATCCTAATCACTCATAATATGGATGAGGCTGCTTCTGCGAGCAGAGTGGCTGTAATGGAAAAAGGTAATCTTGCCATGCTGGGCACCCCCCGTGAAGTGTTTATGAATGTCGCCAGGATAAAAAACCTTGGATTGGATGTTCCGCAGGTTACGGAGCTGGTGTATGAACTGAACCGGAAAGGGTTCAAGCTGCCGCAGGATATACTGACAGTCGATGAAGCGTTTGAGTGCTTGTCAAAGATACTCTCAGAATGAGTTTATAAAATCTATTTCGTATCTTGCATATTCGTTTGATTATGTGAACTTAGCGGGTGATGGGTGGACATGGCTGCAAAGTTATGCATCAGGTTCCGTCATGGGCAGGC
>VEPD01000523.1 GCA_012027035.1 Ruminiclostridium sp.
ACAGGACAAACAGCCTGCAGCCATTCCTCCACATGACGCATTTATTTGCAGCCATGCCCACCCATCCTGGTTAGAATGTGCTAGTTCACATTTTTTATTAAATGTACAACATCCTTTTCATTAAGAATAGATATTGCTTCCGTCCTGCTATATCAAATAAAATACAATCAGATATACCGAACTTATTACAATTGTCACCAGCATTACAGGGAATGCGACCTTGAAATATTTGCCGAAAGTGATTTTATGTCCCGCTTCCTCCGCCATGCCGGACGCCACTACATTGGCGCTGGCGCCTATTATCGTACCGTTTCCGCCAAGGCACGCACCCAGCGAAAGCGCCCACCAGAGCGGACCAAGGTCGGAGATGCCAAGGGCCCCCATTGCCTGGATCAACGGTATCATGGTTGCAACGAAAGGTATATTGTCAATAAAAGCGGATGCTATGGCAGAAACCCAGAGAACAGCCAGTGTTGTGGCAAACATGCTGCCGCCGGTAAGGTCAATAACACCCTTTGCAATCATTTTCAAAATGCCGACCTTTTCTATACCGCCTACCAGCATGAACAAGCCGGCAAAGAAAAATATGGTCTTCCATTCAACTTCCTTGAAAACATGCTCGATTTTCACCCTGGCAATCAACATCAGGATGACTGCTCCTGAAATTGCAACTGTCGAGGATTCAATATGCAAAAAGCCATGGAGTATGAAGCCTAAAATTGTCAAACCCAAAACCATCAGGCATTTTCTTAACAGGATATGATCCTTTATAGCCTCATTTTCATTCAATTCCATAATTTTTTTCTTGTATTCATCCTTTGTGTGCAGCCGTTTACGGTAAATCAGCACAAAAGTAATTGTGGTGATTATAAGCAAAGGTAAAATTATCGGTGTATCGTTTTTTATAAAATCCATAAAGCCAAGTCCGGTTTTTGTCCCTATCATAATGTTTGGAGGATCTCCGATCAATGTTGCAGTACCGCCTACGTTTGATGCAAACACTTCGCTTATTATAAAAGGGATGGGGTTCAATCTCAGGTCTTTTGCTACGCTTAGGGTAATTGGCAATATAAGAAGAATTGTTGTTACATTATCCAGGAAAGCGGATAATATACCTGTAATCAAAGACATTAACGCAATTATCAGCCATGGCTCGCCTCTAGACGCCTTACAGGCTTTGATTGCGAGAAACTGAAACACACCCGTACGCTGTGTTATGAATACGATAACCATCATACTGATCAATAATCCCAGCGTGTTGAAATCAATGGCCCGGAAAGCTTCCTCCTGGTTCAGTATCCCGATAATCACCATAAGCGCCGCACCCGTCAGTGCAATTACCGTTCTGTCGATCTTTTCCGAAATGATTATGGCGTAGACTGCAATAAATATAAGTGCAGCTACTATTGCGATGGTTGACATACTTTTTCCTCCCTTTTACTGTCGTAATTTAAATTAACTGGCATAATATTTAACCGCATAATTTAGTCTTCTTATGGCCATTGTGGGACAAACACTTACACATTCGCCGCAATTCACACATTTGTCATAATCGATTTTTGCAAGAAATCCTTCCATATGGATGGCATCATACCGACAGGCCTTTGTGCATTTTGTACAGCCGATGCAGCCCGCATCGCAGTTCTTCCTGGTTATGGGTCCCTTGTCCTTTGAACGGCACAGTACGGAGTATTCTCCGGATACAGGCACAAGCTCTATCAGTTTTTTCGGGCATGCCTCCACACATTTGCCGCAGGATTTGCAGCGATCCTCCATGACCCTTGCTATGCCATTTACAATTTCTATGGCGTCAAACGGGCACGCTTTAGCGCAGGAGCCCAGACCAAGGCACCCATAGGTGCAATTCTTTCTGCCGGCAAAAAGCTGGGAGGCGGCTGCGCAATCCTCCATGCCGTAATATTCAAATTTATGCCTGCTGATGCTGTCTCTGCCATTGCAGTGGACTCTGGCAGTTTTTGCCCCGGCTATATCAACTTCCATTCCCATTATTTTTCCAAGGACTACAGCAGTATCCGCTCCCCCTACGGGACAACCGCCGGGTAAAACCTTTCCCATCACAAGCGCTTCGGCAAAGCCGTCGCAGCCGGTTTGCCCGCAGGCTCCGCAATTTGCGCCGGGAAGGGCGTCCCTGATTGCGGATATCCTTTCATCCACCTTAACTGCAAACTTTTTGGAGGCATAAGCCAGCCCTGCTCCGAATAATATACCCATGACGCTTAGAATCAATATTGGAATAACTATACTGCTTATCATGGAAACCTCCCTATACTACAGTAAAAATCACCGGATTATCCTTTTCTTTAATGCTTTGGCGGCTGCCTGGCTGCATCCCCCCTTACAAAAACCCCTGAAAACCAAGAAATGACATTGAGACCAGCGCTGCGGAAATCAGCGATATGGGAAATCCCTTCAATGGCTCGGGAATACCCGAATACTCAAGTCTCTCTCTTATACCCGCAAATAGCACTATCGCAAGGGTAAAGCCTGCTGCCGCACCCGCGCCGAACACTGTGGCCTCAAGCAGGTTATAGCCCCTTTGGATATTAATGATTGCCGCGCCAAGCACAGCACAGTTGGTGGTTATCAAAGGCAAATATACTCCAAGGGCTTTATACAAGGCAATACTGAATTTTTTGAGAATAATTTCGACAAACTGTACCAGAGCTGCAATTACCAGAATAAAGGTAATCGTTTGCAGGTATTCTATTTTGAAAGGTATAAGTAAATACTCCTGCACAAGCCAGGTCGCCGCAGATGCCACCGACATGACAAAGATAACAGCAGCCCCCATGCCCAAAGCAGTGGAAACTCTTTTGGACACTCCAAGAAAAGGGCAGATACCCAAAAACTTTACCAGAACAAAATTTTCAATCAGTACCGCACCCAGAATAATAATTATCAATTCCTTCATCTTAAGGCCACCTCCTGCTCTGTTCCGCATGAGCTGCAATTACCGCCGCAGGTAGGACAACCCGGGGCTGTTATCTTATTTTTGGAGAATTTATTTAAAAGACCGATGAATATCCCATAGGTAAGGAAGCCTCCGGGCGGTAAAATCATGGCAATAGCAGGGCTGGCAGAATCTCCGAAAACATTCACTCCAAAGAAAGTCCCATTGCCTAAAACTTCCCTGACCATTCCCATAAATAGCAGTGCCGCCGTAAACCCTAAACCCATGCCTATCCCATCGAAGATTGAAGGAACCACGCCATTTTTACATGCGAACATTTCAGCCCGAGCGAGTATTATGCAATTTACAACTATAAGGGGAATATATATGCCGAGGGCTTTGTCCACAGAAGGTAGATACGCTTTCAAAAGCATTTGAGTGATGGTGACAAATGCAGCTATGACAGTCACAAATGCCGGTATTCGTACTTTATCGGGAATAAATTTTCTTAGCATTGAAATTACCATATTTGAGCCGACAAGTACCGCAGTAGTCGAAAGTCCCATTCCTATCCCGTTAACTGCTGAAGTAGTTACCGCGAGGGTCGGGCATGTGCCCAGCACTAATCTGAATGTAGGATTTTCCTTAACCAGACCATTGCTAATCGTTTTCAAATAACTCATCTTCAGCCACCTCCAATTCTTTGTTCAAATTTAGTCAAACGCCTACGCCGGAATGAATCCGGCTCCGGCTCACGCAAG
>VEPD01000117.1 GCA_012027035.1 Ruminiclostridium sp.
ATTCCCACGTCGCTACCGCTCCTCGGAATGACAAAGTTATATTTATGTCATTGCGAGCGGAGCGTGGCAATCTCGCTTTTGCCTCAATTACCAGGCTGGGAAAGTTGTGTTACTTATGTGAAGTGAGCCCGAAGGCTCACTTCACATCGAAAAACATTTAGTACTACAGCGCAAGTTTTCAAAACATCCTTACAGGAATAACGCGTTAAAGCATTCGCGATATTTCTGTAAGGCGCATAAATGCCGATATTATAATGTAACTTGCGCTGTAGTATTAGTACTTGGCGAATTCCGTATCACTTAATGCAATCTTTGCCTTTGCAACCGGTGTCCCTGTTCGAGGCAACTCTTTGCGTCCTGATTCCGCCTTTTTTCTTTCGGACATATCTTCCAGCATCCTTAAAATTTCAGGATTGAATTCCTTAAATTTATTATAAGCCTGATTGATTTTACGGAGTTTAAACCTGCTGACCGATTCTCTTAACAATTCTGCCTGGCTTGACAATTCTTCGCTTGCAGCCGCACTCTCTTCGGAAGTAGCCGAATTGGTCTGGACAACCTGCGACACCTGCATAATTCCCTGGTTGATTTGTGCAATACCTGAAGCCTGTTCATTGGAGGCAATCGCAATATCGCCAACGAGGGCGGCTGCCCTTGCTACACCTTCAACTATATTATTCAGGGCATTTGCAGTTTCATTGGCAATCCTTGTACCACCTTCTACCTTCTTAATCGAACCTTCAATCATATCCGTTGTCTCTTTAGCCGCATTTGCCGATCTTGCCGCAAGGTTTCTTACTTCCTCCGCCACTACGGCAAACCCTTTACCATGCTGCCCGGCTCTTGCAGCCTCAACTGCGGCATTTAATGCAAGGATATTCGTCTGAAATGCGATTTCGTCAATAACCTTGATGATCTTCGAGATATTGGCGGAAGAATCATTGATCTCTACCATAGCCTTAAGCATTTCCTTCATCTGTGTATTGCCCTGTACAGCATTTGACCTGGCGGATTCAGCCAGTTCGTTGGCTTGATTGGCATTTTGTGCATTCATCTTTGTCTGCGAAGAAATCTCTTCAAGTGAGGCCGTCAATTCCTCAATCGAACTTGCCTGCTCGGTAGCGCCCTGGGAAAGAGCCATGCTGGAGTCGGATACCTGTTTGGAACCCGATGCTACCTGCTCTGCGGCAGTATTGATATTGGTCATGGCGTCTTTAATATTATCCGTCATTCTCGTGAACGCCTGCGCCAGAACACACACCTCGTCTTTAGTATCAATATCGACGGTTACGTCAAGGTCGCCGTCGGCAATCTTTTCAGAAACATTAACAAGCTTGTTTAAAGGTTTCCGAACAGACGCGGCAATGAAAACGCCAAAAAATATAGAGACAGCCATACCTGACAGCAGGAAGATGATTGTTTGAATTGTCGCGGCATTTGCAGTTTTTGTATTACTGCTTGAAGTCTCATGGGCGGCTGCCACCAGCATTTCTATCAAACTGGTGCTGACCGCTTCGAATTCTTTCCTGATTGCCTCGGTATCTTTATTCATTAATAAGGCTTTTGCCTGGTCGATGCTATTCTCTTTGGCAAGTTTTATCACATCATTAATAATTGAATCATATTGCTTTTTATAATCAATTAAATCCTTTGTCAGCTTTTTAGCCTCACCTGATAATACGGTTTTCTCAAAAACACTCAGATGCGTATTAAAATCGTCATTTCTGGCTTTAACTCTGCTTTCATAATCATTGACCTCTGCTTCTGTGGTAGAAAGTAAAATATCTTTCACATTCCCGCGCATTCTATGATAAGCCTCTACAAAAAGCACCATTTCTCCAAGCGGCACTGTGACGGTTTCGTATAATTTTGTATCCAGATTATTAATATTTTTTATATTTAAAACGCCAACTATGCCGATTGCGCCCGCTATGAAAGAAACAATCAAAAATCCAATGATAAGCTTAACGCCGATTTTCATATTATAATACCATTTCATAGTAAAAAGCCTCCTTAATTTTATTAATTTTGGATCGCTTCAAATTTAGTTAAACGCCTACGCGGAATGAATCCGGCTCCGGCTCACGCAAGCTATGCTTGCGCGCCCCGCTTTCGCGTTGCGTTTGAACAACGTCAGTGGGAGATTGTACTCACCACTGCCAGCTTTCCATCGAAAACCCGCCACCTAAGAGGTGGGGGACTGTTGACGTTGTTCAAATGCGTCCTGATCGTCATCATTCAGGAGTTTGTCACAATCCAGCACAAGCTTCACTTCATTGCCGACCTTGCCTATACCCTTGACAAACTTGTTTCCGCTCCTGCTTACATCAGGAGGATCAACGATTTCCGCATCCGGAATAGAGAGCACCTCCGATACACTATCGACGATAAGCCCGATAGATATATCTCTTATGTCGATAACTATAACGCAAGTCCTGTCATTATATTCCATAAACGTTTTTTTAAACCGGAGCCTTACATCCATAACAGGGATGATTTTACCTCTCAGATTAACGATTCCCATTATGTAAGCCGGAAGCTCCGGTACTTCTGTAACGGGTTGTATACCGATAATTTCCGTTACATACCTGATTTCGATCCCATAGGATTCATTCCCCAAAGTGAAGGTGAGGAACTTGCCCTTCTGTGTATCTTCTTCTTGTTCCAATTGTTCCCGTACTGCTGTATTTGCCATACTTTCAACTCCTTTCTTCTAATAGTTTCCGGTTGTACTAATACTACAGCGTAAACAACCTAACCAAAAACACCTCCTTGATCTTTTACATTTTATGTCGTATACAATTTTGCCATTTCCAAACTCCTCAATTTTTAAGAGCTAGAAGCCCTCCAATATCAAGTATTAGACTGATACTTCCATCTCCCAACAGGGTGCACCCAGCCAATCCATTCATTTTTTTAGAATCCCTTATATAGCCGGGAAGCGCTTTGACCACCACCTGCTGCTGCCCCAGCAGTCCGTCTGCGAATATGCAAAAAGCCTTATCTTCCGCTTCTGCAAGTATAAAAATTCCTTCTATGAATTCCGTTATATTTGTCTTTACTCCGAAAAATTCATGAAGACGGAGTATGGAATAGCACTGTCCACGTACCATGATAATCTCGTTTCCGTCAGGATCTTCGACAATATTACTTTCCTTCGGTCGAAAAGACTCCTTAATAGAGATAGTGGGTATGGTATAGAGGGAGTTCCCAACTTTTATATTCATACCATCGATGATTGCCAATGTAAGAGGTATTTTTAACGTAATTACCGTACCTTTATCCGGAATGCTGTCTACCATGACCGAGCCACCGACAGCTTCAATGCCCTTTGTGACCACATCCATTCCGACACCGCGTCCTGAGAACTCAGTAACGCTTTCTTTGGTTGAGAAACCCGGAAGAAGTATCAGATTGAAGACTTCCTTATCGGACAGTTCCCCCGCGTTCTTATAGAGAAAGCCATCCTCACTTGCCTTTTTAAGAATTTTTTCTTTATTCAAACCCTTACCATCATCTTTTACAATGATAAGGACTTCACTTCCTGCATTTCTTGCTTCCAATATAATAGTTCCGGCTTGCGGCTTGCCTTTTGCATGCCTGTCTTCAGGCGGTTCGATTCCGTGGTCAAGGGCATTCCTGACAAGGTGCATAAGCGGGTCGGAGATATGCTCAATGATGTTCTTATCCACTTCGGTCTCTTCGCCGGTGATCTCAAGAATCACTTCCTTGCCTAATCTTTTACACATATCCCGTACAATCCTGTGCATTTTATAGAAAGTGGCTGAAAGAGGAACCATCCGGATTGACATAACCGTATTCTGCATTTCACCCGTGATTTTGTTCAACTGCCGCGCGGCCTTTTGAAAGTTATCCAGCTCAAGCCCGTTCAAGTCGGGATTCTGTATGACCATAGCCTCTGCGATGACCATTTCACCCACCAGATCCATCAGCTTGTCCAGCTTTGGTACACTTACACTGATAATACTTTGTTGTGTCGAAACAGCTTGGATGTCCCTGTTCTCTAAGACCTTATCCTCTTTATCCTGCTTGTTGGGCGATTGCTCTTTAATATTTTGATCGGAAATTGTTTGCCTTACTCTGGATAGTTGCATAAACTCGTCATCGCTTTCCAGTTTTGTAAGCTCAAGACTTTTCAGAAACACAGCCTGCATAAAAAAGTCATGGAGGTTTTCATAGGAGCAGTCCGCCTTTAGAAATATCTTAAAGCCATCTCTTCTTATTACATCTGCGCTTCCAACATTGTCAATTATGTCTTCAGGAATATAAAACACCTCGTCCGTGATTCCCTTGAGGTTATGAATTATTGAAAATGCCCGGATATTTTCCATTTCACAGCCCTCTTCAAAATATATGACCGTTTTGAAGGCATTCTTCGGCATGGAATTTTTTACTCCATCTGGGCGTATAGAAAATTGATGTTTTTTGATACTATCGTGTTCTTTAGCTTTTGCAAATATAGAAGATTCATTATTCTGCTTTAACAAAGACAAAAACGCTTTAATATCGTCAATTTTATTTGAAACTTGCCCGTCAGCAGCACAACCATTTTTAATTTTTTCAATTTCAACTTTTAGAAAATCCACATCCTGAAGAATCAAGTCGGAAAGTGCAGAACAGTCAATATCCCGGGGCTTTTCCTCCCTTATAAAATAGAAAAGGTCTTCAATAGCATGGGCCAGGGATGTTATGTTATCAAACATCATCATAGCCGCAGATCCTTTAATTGTATGCATAATCCTGAAAAATTCATTGATTGCGGACTGAGAATAGCCACTTGACTTCTCATTAGATAATACCAATTTCTCGAGTTGCTCAATAAGCTGCGTAGTCTCAAATAAAAACATATCAAGTAAAGGCTCATTTGAATACTGTTCCGGCATATTGCACCCCCCTTATCAACGTTTTTCATCTATAACTTTATGGTTGATTATATGTATCCCGATATCCTCCTTTTTTATGGAAAGTTGTGTACATAAAACATTTACATAATCTTTTTATATATTATATATCGTATGTCTTAGCATTTTCTTAATATACAAAATACATCATTTTTAAAAAAATTTTACTATATTAAAATGAAAAAAAATTTGGGATCACAGTTTTTTCACTTGCAGAAAAATCGGAAGTAATATTTTCAGTGTTCCTAAATATAGAAAAAAAGATGGATAGACATTTTACAGATTACTATAAAGTCTATCCATCACAATGATTAAGTTATATACTCAACTTTTCCACCCAGTGAGATTCCCACGTCGCTACCGCTCCTCGGAATGACAAAGTTATATTTATGTCATTGCGAGCGAAGCGTGGCAATCTCGCTTTTGTCTCAATTACCAGGTTGGGAAAGTTGTGTTATATATTTAAAACTTTTAAGGGTAAACAAGCTGAGTTTATCGCTTCTACTCCACGGTAACACTCTTTGCCAGGTTCCTGGGCTTGTCGACATCGCAGCCCTTGAATACGGCCATGTAGTATGCAAAAAGCTGCATTGGAGTTACTGCCGCTATGGGAGCCAGCAACGGATC
>VEPD01000020.1 GCA_012027035.1 Ruminiclostridium sp.
ACTCATGTTCCAACAAAATTTCGATAGCATCGGAAAGATGTCGCGCGGGGAAATGTCTCTAAAGCAGCTCTTGCTCCACTTTCCTCAGACGTATTCCTTGCGGGTCGACGAAATTTTGTTTCCACATTGGATTTTTTGCGGCAGAATCAAACTTCAATAATCCAAAAGGGTTATTCCCCTGTCACTAATACTTCAAAGATTGCCTTACAGCCTTTTTGATATCCTCTTCCGACGGCATCGCAAGAGCTTCCAGCTTCTTATTGTACGGCATCGGCACATCCTTGCCGGCCACTCTTAAAGGTGGTGCATTGAAGTAGTCGAAGGCTTCCTCACAAACCATAGATATGATTTCGCCCGCCATGCCATAGGTTTTGGGAGCCTCGTGGACAACGACAAGCCTTCCTGTCTTTTTTACCGATCCGATTATCAGTTCCGTATCCAGAGGCTTTATAGTCCTGGGATCTACTACCTCAACGCTTATTCCTTCCTTTTCCAGACTTTCCGCAGCGGCTAACGCCCTTGATACCATGAGGGATGTAGCCACCACCGTAATGCTGTTTCCGGCTCTTTTTACATCACCCTTTCCGATGGGAATGATATATTCCTCTTCCGGCACATTGCCCTTTGTAAAGTACAAGCCCTTATGCTCTATAAAAACTATCGGATTATTGTCATTTAATGCAGCCTTCATCAAACCTTTGGCATCGTAAGGCGTAGAAGGCATTAACACCTTCAGTCCCGGTACGCTTGCAAACATAACCTCGAGGCTTTGTGAATGCTGGGCTGCATTTTGCCTGCCGCCGCCCCCGGGGAGCCTGTAAACTACAGGTATTGCTGCCTGGCCGCCGAACATGAACCTGCTCTTTGCGGCAGAATTTATAATCTGATCCATACCTATAAACACGAAATCCGAATACATGAATTCGGCAACAGCCTTCGATCCGGTCAGAGCAGCCCCATAAGCCGCACCGGCTATTGCAGATTCCGAAATCGGCGTATCTATCATTCTTTCAGGAAATTCCTTATATAAGTCCTTTGTTACGGTAAAAGCTCCTCCTCTTAAAGCTATATCCTCACCGATTATGAACATGTGAGGGTCTTTTCTCATTTCCTCGGACAATGCTTCCCTTATTGCTTCCGCATATGTTAATTGTCTCACCTTTTTATCCTCCTTCATTATCAGATGGCACATTTATTACCAGACAAGCCCCTGCTGACAAAATATACATCCTCGTACAAATCCTCTGGCTGGGGTTCAGGACTGGACTCTGCATATTTATTCGCTTCGTTGATTATTTCAACGGCATTTTTTTCAATATCAAGTATTTCTTCCTCACTCAAAATATTGTTTTTCAGTAAATACCCTCTCATATGCCTGATGGGGCATTTATTTTCTTTCCAGTAGTTTTCTTCTTCCCTTGTCCGGTAGCTGCACGGATCTCCTACATAATGCCCGTACCAGCGATAGGTCTTCAATTCGATCAATGTTGGCCCGCCGCCGCTTCTTGCTCTCTCAACCGCTTCTTCAACCGCATCATATACCTCGAAAATATTAATTCCATCGGCAACCTTACCGGGAATGCCGAATCCGGCAGCCCTTTCCGCAATATCCTCCACTTTTACCGACTGCTTGATGGAAAAGCCCACAGCATAACCGTTGTTCTGGCATATGAACACAACAGGTAAATTCATAATTGCAGCCATATTGATTCCTTCATGAAAGCTTCCGGTATTTGAAGCCCCGTCCCCGAAAAAGCTGATTGTTACATAGTTTTTGCCCTGAATTTTTGATGATATTGCCGCTCCGACGGCAATAGGTATTTGAGCGCCGACTATCCCCTGCGCTCCCAGTGCGCCGCATGACATATCCAGTATGTGCATGGAACCGCCTTTACCTTTGCAAAGACCGGTTTTTCTGGCCATCAATTCCGCCATCATACGGTTGACGTCTGCGCCTTTTGCAATACTGTGCCCATGGCCTCTATGGCTGGTCACTATTTTATCTTCCTTATTCAGCGTATAGCATGCTCCGACTGCACATGCCTCTTCGCCGACACTTAGATGCATACCTCCGTAACATAAATTCTTCTTATACAATTCATTTATGTTCTCTTCAAAATCCCTTATTACATGCATCTTAAGGTACATGGCTTTCAGCTTGTTTTCCCCAAGCTTTTTCAAATAATCGGTTTGCCTGTCCATCGGGGTTGTACCTCCCTTTACGTATTTTCCTTTATCAATACCGCCCTGACCGGGCTGCCGTTTCCATTTGTGATTTTCACCGGCAGTGCGACCATATCATATTCACCCTCCGCCACATCCTGCAGCAGAAGGCCTTCAATTATTACAATTTCATGCTTAAGAAGCAGATAATGTGATTCGGGAGCTTCACAATTATACTTTTCCACGGAAATATAATCAAAGCCAAGGGTTCTGATCCCTTTCCGGCATAAATACTCCGCCGCATCAGGGGCAACATATGTAAACTTTGTATCAAATCTACCTGTTTGCGGCTTCGCGGAATTCCCGGTTTTCAAAAGGACGATATCTCCTTTGTTTATGTCAAAATTCATCAAGTCTGCCGCAGTTACAGCTTCTTTATCCTTTATTTCAAAAACCTTGGCTTTTCCTATGAAGTATTCCAGTGAAAGCCTGTCAACTGTCTTACCGTTATCGTAAAAATGCCTGGGAGCATCGATATGCGTACCCGTATGGGAGCCGAAGGTCAAGACTGAAAGGTTGTAAGGGTCGCCTTTTGAAATGCTTTTTTCATCTGTGACCATCACTTCGGGATCGCCCGGATACACCATCATACCGGAGGAAAACGCCATGGTAATATCATAATATCTTTTACCCATATTAAGTATCATTCCTTTCTTGAGGCACAAAATTGTGTGAAAGTAAAATATTAACATTTTCTTTCAAACTACTTATCCTCACCCTTCAGCCCTTGTCTCCCACCACATTTTACCAACCTTATCCCTTATCACTATTTCTTTCAGGAAGGATACAGCCCTGCCGAAGCCTTCCTCCCTGGTCATAAGGCAGTCTTCATGTTCTATGCTCAGGACATGGTCATACCCCACGGCGGCAAGAGCGCTTATCATATTTTTCCACACTTCTGCGGAGTGTCCGTAGCCTACCGTCCGGAATATCCATGACCTTTCCTTCACTTTGCCGTAACTCTTGGCGTCAAGAACACCGTTGACTGCTATGTTCTTTTCATTCAGTGCGGTATCCTTC
>VEPD01000172.1 GCA_012027035.1 Ruminiclostridium sp.
GTAACCGGCAGTCAGGCTATAGGCGCTATAAGGCTTTACAGTGATCAGGGTACCCTTAATGTTGTGGTCACCACTCTCGGTGGTACCGCCCAGACCTACAGCGCGACTAACAAATATACCATCACTGACCCTGCAAATATAAACTATATCAACCCCACAGGCAACTTCAAAGCCACACTCACCATAAATGCCAATAAGGTAGTGACGGCCATCAATTTTGTTCAACAGTAGCCGAAAACGGAAGAAGCATCGGATAACGGTAATAGCCCTGGCCCCCCTTGCTTCTTCCGCTTCCGGATATGGAAAGGTTTTGTATGAACTACATATCTCAAATCGCAGCCTTTATAACCGCTGTGGTGCTACTTTTCGTAGTCCCTGCCTACCGTATGTCCTGGGTTGTGGACCAAGCGGTATTGAAGCAGGTCGGCTATGAAACCCAGGAGTTCGTAAATGCTATACGGCATAAGGGTTTTATATCCCGGGAAAGCTATGAGGGCTTTGTTACCGGTCTGTCAAAGACAGGCAATGTATATGATATACAACTTAAGCACACCCGGAAGGTATATTATCCCTTGAAGCCAGGGGACCCTGATTATTCTCCCACTCATACCTATACCATAGTTAATGATGAATACTATACAAAGCAGATACTTGACACCCTTTATATTAATCACAATGATTACCTGATGAAAAAGGGTGATAGTTTCACAGTGACGGTTACAAACAACAGCCGGACCGGCAGTATGGTTTTCTTAAGCTTCATGGGCGGCGCACCTGAAACAAGCATGATATTCAGTAAATATGGAGGCATGATTGTCAATGAAGACTATAGTGATTAGCATATGAAGATTACAGATCTGGCACTGTTCGTACTTCTGATATTTCTTGGCGTTTCAATCAAACTGGACATGGATCAGCGAAGGCTTATCCAGGCCGAGGAACTGAAGACACGGTATAATGAGGTCATGTTTACAGCCACAGAAGACGCCACTATGAGTCTTCTTCAGCCTGACAGCAATACCACTGAAGACATACTGAAGCTAGGTTATGATAAAAGGTACATGGAGGTCAACCCCAACTTGGATAGAGCAATTGAGCGTTTTTATGAAACCTTGTATGAAAACATGGGCATCGAAAACGACAAGGTAGCCCAGGATGCTTTCAAGATGCATG
Source organism: Ruminiclostridium sp. (assembly GCA_012027035.1). Lineage (GTDB taxonomy): Bacteria > Bacillota > Clostridia > Acetivibrionales > DTU013 > MnB-11. The sequence continues at coordinate 1,174 of VEPD01000172.1, forward strand.
TTCCGGTGAAAGTGGTTATTGCCTATGACGGATACTATGTAAATTCCTGGCATGAGGTATACAATTCATCCACAGGAAAGAATGAACTGCTTGAAATGTGGTCTCCCAAAAAACCTTACAGCTATTACGATGTACACGACAAGCTGGTAGTTAACTTTACGCTGGATGACCTTGTTTATATCTATAATTTGCAAACCGGTGCAATGCAATCGGAAAGGAGAGCACAGCTTTCAGCTTCATATCCCGGCGCCCTATTCTCCCAGACCAGCTTTGACAACGTAAGACGGCAGACCATCGTGGAGTGCATCCAGAAGGAGCTCGGATATTATTCTGTAAGGTATAACAATATTGCAAAGCAGTTGGGACTCGGATATATTTACAGTATTCCACTGATTCCTGAGGATGCCTGGAGCAACACTATTAAGAGTACCTGCTTTATAGCGTTTCTGCAGGGACTTCCGGTAGGAGCTCAAAGCTATAACACCTATGGTTTCGGAGGCGCCAGAGTGGTTGCTGCCAGTATGTATTTCGGCAATACCATCAACGGAATCAATTACTACCACGAAGAAGGCTGCTCACAAGCAGCAGGCAGTAATATAAAATTTGACTCACGAAGGGAGGCCGCCCAGAATGGCTACTATCCATGCCCTGTCTGCAAACCGTAGGAATAATTATCAATAAAGTGCTGAAATAAAAACTGTTCCATGTCCGTTATTCCTGCTGTATAATATTGGCTATAGTATTGATTATTTTTTATGCATTATGCATTAAAGGAAGGTGGTCTGTTTTGAAAAGACTGGTATTTTTCATAATTCTGGTAGTATTAATTTTTAATATAATTGTTCCTGTGGATGCAGCCAAGGAACCAGGCTTAACCGTGAAGGTCAACAGCAAGGTTGTCAGCTTTCCGGATGCAAAGCCCTGTACCGAAAATGGGCGCACGTTTGTACCTGTTAGATTTGTTGTAACCGCCATGAGCGCTACAGTAGATTGGATAGGTTCAACCAGTACGGTGGTGATAAAAAAAGGTAGCATTGAAATACAGTTTAAGCTTGGAGAAAGCAAGGCTACTGTAAATGGAAAGGAAATTATACTGGACGTAAAAACTTTCGGCAGAAATGGAAGGTCATATGTCCCTTTACGATTCATTTCCGAAACCTTGGGTGCTACCGTTGATTGGTTTGGGGATTCAAGGACTGTTGTTATAAATAATACGGATAAGGGGATAGTAAGCTTATACGACAGGCTTCTGCAGTCTGGAGAATATGTTCTCCTTAATCCAGATAATAAGAAAGACTTAACTATCAAACCTAAAGATAATAACTTTAAAATTATAGTATCCAAAATGGAGCCAGATGAGGTTGATGGTGTAAAAATAGCTTACGGAGATATAAGTATAAGGATATTCGACTATGGCAAATACACAAGATCAAAGCTTAAAAGTCTTTTGAGTATTTGCTACCCTAAGCAGTATTATGAAGCCTATCATTATTTCATGCAAACACTAAGGGAAGAACTCTGGGAGCATATAAACGGATATTCACAATATCCGGGTATAAATGATATTTATCTCGATAATAAATGGTTTTTTACAATTAAGTATACCAATGATGGATATGCAATTATTTCTATTGGAATGTATGGGGCAAAAAAGGAGCAAAGTAAATTCAGATATAAGTTAAATCCAGGAAAGAACCCATACATACAGGAGGAAATTGACAAGTACAATTTAGACGATGAATAATTGAATACATGGAAAGGTCGTGTTTCATATGAAGTATAAAAGGCTTTTATCTATACTCTTAATAATAGCCTTTATTTTTTTGTTTATTATCCCAAATGCCTATGCAGCTCCGAAACCTACCCCTAAGCCTACACCCAAACCCACTGCTACAGCAACGCCGAAGCCCACACCAACGCCAACCCCAAAACCAACACCCAAACCTACTGCCACACCGACACCTAAACCTACGCCTACGCCAACTCCTAAACCTACACCGACACCCACTCCCACTCTTACACCTGTGCCTTTTAACGTAAACCTTTCTTCGCCTTCCAGCGGGAATAAAACCGTTGGTTCAACAATTACCGTTTCAGGAAGCGCTAATATTACCTGCTACAGGATGTCGGCAAGCGTCACATACAATGGTACTACTACATGGCTTGGAGAAGTGTATAATACAAGCTCTTACTCGAAATCCTATACAATAAGCGGTGCGGGCAGTTACTCGGTGTCTTTGTATGCAAGGGATATAGACCCTACAAATCCTAAATCAAGAAGTACATCGGATAGCACTTCATTTACCGCTGTAAATCCTACGCCAACACCCTCGCCGACACCTACACCTACCCCAAAGCCGACTCCTACACCCACACCACTGCCAGCTCCTACCCTTACGATATCAAGCCCGACAGATGGAGCAAAGTATGTAGCAGGGTCCACCATAACAGTATCGGCTTCCGGTAAAAATAATGACCACATGGCAGCTAAGTATTCATACAACGGTTCTGATACATGGCTTGGCGAACAGTCGGGAAACAGTTATTCTTCCTCATTCACTGTATCAAATGCAGGTACCTATACTGTTTCGGTATATGGGCGGAATACGAAAAACTCTACTGACCCAGGTTCACAGGCAACCTCCGACAGCATTTCCATAACTGTTGTTTCTGCTTCTACTCCCACTGTATCATTAGCAAGTCCATCGAACAATGCAAATGTAGGGGTAGGTTCATCAATTACAATATCTGCAAGCGGTACGAATTGCCACCATATAGGGCTATTTATTGACGGCGCTTTTATAACGGCAAAGGACGGTAACAGTTTTTCGTATACCTATACCCCTACAGACGCGGATGTTGGCTCACATACAATATATGTCGCAGGAAGAAACACCGAGGAAGGCGTAATAGGTTCCACTCTGGTAAAATCCGCCAGTATTACTTTAACTGTTGTGAAACAGACAAAACTCACGCTTACTGTATCTGCTGGAGGAACCACATATACTGATTCAGGAGTTATTCATAAGGACGGAAAAACCAACTCTTTCTCAGTAACTGCAAGTTGCACGGGTGGAGATGTAACGTACCTGGAAGTATCGAAACCATCTGGAGGCATAATATCAAAAGAAACTGCACCATTTTCCTTAACTATTGATATTAGTTCTCCTAAAGCTAACGGTCCTTTTGCAATAACGGCTGAAGGTTCAAACGGAGTCTCCAAAACCATAACCATGAATGTAGTACAAGATACTTTAGCCGGTGATGATGCAACCTATAAATATAGTACTGTCGCTGTGAATATCCGGTCGGTAGATGGTGTTTCTCTGCCTTCAGCCAAAAACCCGACCAGAGTGGCGTTACAGGATGCCTCTATCATTCCTGCCTCCCAACGGCCAATAGTGGAAGGCATTATCCCTCATGATGGAGACAATCATGTGTTGAGAGGCGGCGGCATTGTAAATGTCCATTCGTCTGACGGCAAATTTTCAAAAGATTATGATTGTGGCGATCCTGATGATTATGCAGAACTGACAAGCAATTTTGGATGGTCTTCCGGTGCTCTTGTCGACTTTGCCAATAGGAAAAGCATGTCCTTTACTTTTACAGCTCCGATTAACGGAACAATTACCCGGCAATATTATTCATCGGACGGTACAAGATTAAGCAGCAACGAGGTTACGACATGCTCTGTTTATCCGAGTGAAGCTAAAACCTTCACAATGACCTGCGGCATCTCCGACCCGGAAGGCTATGTCTTCGATTATGTAAAGGCTACCTATAATAACGGTGGGGCAAACCCATTCAAAACATCAAATTCTAAAAGCATTGATATAACAGTTACTACTGATAATCCTACTGTATACGTTATATTCGTTTACAAGCCCTTGCCAAAAACCAATACTCTGAAAATAAAGAAGCCTAAAGATGGGGATAAATTCATAATTGGTACTACCATTACAATAAATGCAGACGGTACAAATAATGACCATATTTATATGTCGGTGAACGGTATATCCCAGGGCGTTCAGTATACCAACAGTTATTCCATTTCCTATTTACTTTCAAATGAAGGCAGCTATACACTTTATACTTCTGGAAGAAATACCAGGGAAGCTACGGATCCAGGGACAAATGTTGTAGAAGACAGCATTACTATTACAGCCTATACGCCAATATCTACACCAAGTCCCGTTCCAATACCAACACCGACATCGACGCCTGCACCAACACCCACACCTACTCCAACGCCTACACCTACTCCACTGCCTGTAGGCAGTATTAAATTCAGTCCGGATAATTGTTACTGGAGAAATACGGACTTAAGTGTGAATGTGTATATAGAAGGAGACAAGATTTCCGGCAATATAACAGTTAACGGAACATTGCTCAACTCAGCAAAAACAGTACCATCCGATGGGACCGGTACGGTTATGGTAACAGGAGAAGGAATGGGAAGCCTTTATGGTACCCTGCTGCACTATACAGGGAATTCAGGAACTTATAGTATAGACAAAACTGCTCCGACCATAAGCTTTGACTGGTCAAGCCAGGACAGGCTTACACCGGACGGAAAGCATGTGTTCATCTATCTTCCCAGTAACAGCATCAAAGCAGTTATAGGCGATAACCTCTCCGGCATCGTAGAAAGCAGATATGCATGGACAACCGACAACACCTTCCCCAGCCTCAGTACAATGAATAGTCTTGAACAGACTACACCCGAAGGTGCAAACAGTACATCAAACGTGTCTATCCCGGTACATGACGGCGCTAAAAGGCTTAAGGGCTGGTATCTGCATGTATACCTGAAAGACCGCGCCGGTAATGAAGTCAGGTCCACACAGCACATATATATTGACTGCACTCTGCAGAATCTGAAGATTATTGACATCAAAGACCCCGCCTGGAAGGATGTATTCAGGAATTCAGACGGCAGCTACAACGGAGCATATTATTCCGTTAGCAGGATGCCGGTTGACAATCATCCTTTCTATGCCAACACGTATCCGAAGAAAGGTTATGCCTTCTACTTTACAGTGGAAAGCAAAGGCCTCAATGAACTGCCTGATACGATAAAAGTCACGCCAAGATTCTATTGGCAGCAGGATCTTAATGGTACCAACCGTCAGGAGATCGACCTTTATTATCACCTGAACAGTGAATATTTCATCAAGGTCGGCAGCAGCAGGGATACCTCGGTTATAAGCCACAATGGCTATAATATTGGAGGGTATAATGGGTTAACCCTTACATCAGCCCAAAGGACAATCATTGATACAAAAACTGCAAAATGGGACGCCAATTACTATATATCTTCCCGGAGTGTGGCTGTTAAAAAAGGCTTGAACCCGGAATTTGAAGCAAGCCAGCTTAAAGGCGGGTATATAATCATCCAGTTCCAGCTTGAGGCCTATAAGGATGGCGTAATGATGTTCCAGTACACTCCCGTGCAGTATACGGCTGAAGGAGGGCCCAAGCGTATATCATACCAGGCCGGCGACGTCATAGTATTTAACAACAGCAAAAGCGCTCTCGATGACTATGATGTTAATCCCGACAGGTAAGAAATCAATTAATCCCTTCAAGCTTGAAGCAGGCTGTGAAACGGCCTGCTTCTGCTTTCTTAAAGCAGCAAATATATCTCTTTCCGCAGCAAGGAGGATAATAATCCATGAATCTCTACAAAGAGAATGATTCAATTAAATACAGCAGTTACATCAAGGTGCCTACCGGAATTGTGGGCAACCGGAAATACAATCTCGACAGCACTTCCATTCTGGTCTATTCTCTGCTTCTTGAAAAGCACTCACACGAGCTATTCAATAGTGGGCCATGCCTTGCAGAAATAAATGTTGAGGTAATACAGGATAAGCTGGGTATCACCCAGGAAGCAGTAATTTTGGTGATTCAAAAGCTTGAAGCTGCAGGGCTTTTACGAAAAGTCCCTGCTTGATTCAATTAAAAATACTCTCATACAAGGGAGACAAATAACATGAAAATTGAATTATATAAAATCAGTGAGGTTTACCAGCACCGTTACTACAAAGTACCGAAAGACCTCTTTGAAAGCGGGAGGTATAAATATGCCCTAAACTCAGACGCAAAGCTTTTATATGCACTGCTCCTGGACAGGATGGTACTGTCTAAGGAAAACGGCTGGGTGAACGAAAGGGGTGAAATATACCTCATTTATACCCGGGATGACCTCTGTGAAATACTCGGCCTTTGCAGGAACACCATGACAAAAGCCTTCAAGCAGCTATCAGACTCCGGATTGATTTTTGAAAAGCGCCAGGGACGCGGGCTTCCCAACCTTATTTATATTGGCAAGATACAAAGAGACAAAACACAAAATCCCTCGCCGGAACAAAGTTCTTCACAGGCTTATCCACAATATCCACACAATCCACAGCCTGAAAATATAAGTATCCCTTCAGATTCGCAAAATTTGCGAATCAAGAAGCGTAAAAAATGCGAATCTAGAATCCCAGAAAATACGAATCAAGATTCGCAAAATTTCACCCCAAATGAGACTGATATTATAGAGACTGATAAAAATGAGACTGATAATAGTCAGTCTGTCAGTAAGAGCGGGAATGAACAGCACAGACAGACGGGCGCTTTCACCCAAAGCAAGAATTCCGAACTGGAAGAACTCGAATCCATAATTCAACAGTGTGAGCTTCATATATTTCACGATAAAAACATTCGCATGATGTTTCAGCATGCACTGGAGACAATGTTCCTTTCAGAATATATCAAAGTTGGCACGGCCAGATTTTCGCAGTCCATGGTCAGAAGCAGGATGTACAATCTTCATGGTTCCATCATTTCATACGCTCTTGACAAGATGAAAACACGTACCGAGAACATTGCTGAAATTAAGAACAGCACAAATTACATTATCTCAACTCTCTGGAATTGTATCAGTGAATATCATGCAGATACCGAGCTGGATCCAGGGTTGAACAGATATTTAAATACATCATAGCTGTCGAAAGGAGGATAAAATCAATGCATGGACTAACTGCTGATGAAGTAGAAATCCTAAAGGTTCTTGAAAACTATGGTTACCTGAAAGAAGATCAGATTAAAAAATATTTCAAGAATGAAAAAACGGAAAAGCACCTTGGCTTCCTTTACAGCAAAGGTCTTATTACAAGGCGTGACGGTTTTGCAGCTCTTCGGGGTGTACCTGCAGATCCTTCTGTTATAAAGGCTTTCGAGGTACTGCTTTACTATAGGGATGAGATAGAGACCCACTGGCCGGCAACATACCCTTTCACCATTTACTTTATGAGGGGCGGCAAACATTATGATGTCGCCGTCATACCTCCCGGAAGCGAAACTATCATGTGCACAGTTATTAATCGTTCCTATGCCGAACGGGTAATCGCAGTCATTGACAGTGAAGAGCAGATTGACGAAATCGAAATTGAGAAGCCGGTACTATTTTTCATCCCCGGTGATCCTCCCAGGTTATATGAGAAAACAGGAACGGAGGTGTGAAGATGGAATCAATTAAAGAATATACCGGGAAAATACGAAGCATGATAGATCGGATTGAACGACTGAACAGAACACCAGAACAAAATCCTTCAAACAACCGGATGGATTTAATTACTGAAGACATTGTAAAATCGCTTGAATCCATGTATTTCTGCGCATGTGCCCTTCGGAACAATATTGCAACAGCTATTGACAGCTTTCAGCTTCAAATCCAGTTGAAGAATAAAACCTTTCCGGAAGAATGGGCAGATGAAACCGTTTATAATAGCTCTGCATCCATGGACAATAATGGTATCATCACAATTCACATCCTGGAGAGCCTTCCAAAATACAGTAAGGAATTCAATCTGGCCTTCAGGAAGCGCTGGCAGGGATATATCTACCGGGCCCTTAAAAAGCTGAAGGCAGAACATGGACATCTTCCGCAGTACATAAACGCTATGGTGGTGATTGAAGTCCACTCGCCTGCAGGCAGGGCGGAAAGCTATAAATGGGATACCAGCAACAGGACATATAATCTGGTAATCAATGCGTTAAACGGTATCCTTTTCCCGGATGACAGCGCGCAGCATCTGACCTTTGCCATATCAGGAGTATATGATGAAAACCGGTATACATCGGTTTATATATGTGATTTTGAAAGACATCTGCACAGTATATTGCAAATATTAAGCAATCCTGCTCTGAATACTCATAATAAATAACAATAAATCATACAAAACGAGGGAAACCCTCAGGCCAGGCCTGTACAAGAGCAGAACAGAACATACCGAATCAGCATGAAATATAGTCTTTACAGCACTACTACCGTTAACCCAAAAAGCTGATTTAAGGGGACGGGTTGAAAGCCTTTACCTGAAAATTTCAACGCTATAACAAATGCATGCAGGATTATATTTTTCATCCTGCAAAAATGAAAGGAGAAAATGATTGATTGAATTAACACTATCTGACATACAACTATTGAAATTCCTCGCCAGGTATGCCGTGGCAGACATAGAATGTATACGGACCATTTACCAGCCATACGGAGGTAAAAGGTATTATGAAGAACGGATTTCCCGGCTCAAGAGCAGAGAAATAAAATACATATCCCTTCGTAACCAGCAGACAACCTATACCCTGTTAAAAAAAGGTATGGAAAGGCTTAAGAATCTGGGTATCGATAAAGCTGCATGGTACTCCGGAAGTCGAAAATGTCTTGGCAGACTTGAAGAAGTATCAAAAACCGCAGTCATTCTTATGAAAGCAGACATTTACGTTCTGGGGGATCGCAAGGATTTACAAGATACAGAAAAGATTTTTATACCATCCAATATTATTAAAAAAGAAATATACGGTATTGACAGACAGAGCCGCTTTACCGGTATACTTTTTAGTAATTGCGGCAACCACGCAGTCTATAACCTGGGTGACGGCAGCCGTATATGGCAGCCCCTGTCCGAGTCCAGCCTGTTTAAAGGAGACCTTCGGGATGGCTGGTGTCTTAACGGAATGATTCTTCTGGCCGATGATTCCCATATTACAGATATAGCTGCAAAAGTAACCATTACCGACTTAAACCCCTGCAGGCATACTACAGCCGTAAAAGGCAGGAAAAATCCGCTTCGGTTATGGCCGGGCTACAAAAGCTGCTGCCTTTTAGGCAAAAACGAGGCAGTCTTTATGATAAAGCTTCTGACAACCGCAGACTGGAGGCAAAAAGTCATAAAAGATATATCTGGTGATGTTGCACTTCTGGGAGGCAGTCCTATAGAGCCGGATTTCTATTATAATAGTGCATCGGTATATATGATGCTTGATAATGACCTGCTCCGCGCGCACCTCCTCCGTAACTATATGAGCACTTTTTGCGGTGAATTTATATGTTCCAACCCTATACAAATATACTGCCTTGAAAACCACCAGGCAATTTATATCGGACTTTTCCCCGATGCCCGCATAATTCCCGTCAGGATGTCCAGGCTTGAAAGAATTCTTGAAAATGGGGGCGGTAATCCATGCAGATAAAATTCCTGGGCGGGGCCGGTGAGGTTGGCGCTTCATGCATACTAATCGAAACAGAAGACAGGCATGGCAGACCCATTGGATTGATGCTGGACTGTGGCATACGTCCCGGAGTTGAAGGCGATAAAAAATTACCCGTACTTGCCGGCTTAAGAGAAGCTTATCCATTAAAAGGTATATTCATTACTCACGCCCATCTTGACCATACGGGGGCAGTCCCCTATTTGCTGAAGCTCTATCCTGATATACCGGTTTACTGTACCCGGCCTACACGGGATATTATGGATGTACTGCTTACAGATTCTGCCCGCCTTATGGCGCTGGATACAGATTCAAGCCTGCTTTACACTGAAGCTGATGTCCGTTATACTATGGATCTGGTCAAGGTTATAGAGTTTAATACTCAGGTAAAAATTGCACCGGACATTTATATAAGGATGATGCAGGCCGGTCATATCTTGGGCGCTTCCTCAATACTGGTTGAAATCCATGGAATCCGTACCCTATATACAGGAGATTACTCGACGCAGTCAATGAAAACAGTAGGCCCGCAGATGTTTACCCATTTTGTAACAAGTCCGGACATTTTGATTACTGAAGGTACCTACGGAGATTCAGTCAATCCCTCCGTCAATACTGAAATGGACAGGCTGGCAGACGCATTACGGCAGACTATGGAAGCAGGCGGAAAGGTGCTTATCCCCGCTTTTTCGGTAGGGCGCTCACAGGAACTTCTGCTTATGCTTCGGAAACGCAGACTGGACGCACCAGTATATGTGGATGGTATGATTCAAACAATGAACCTTATCCATGAGGCCAATCCTGATTTCCTGCATCCTTCACTCCGTTTTAAATCTGCAGGTGAATCAATATTCAGTTCCAGTACTTTCTTTCAGGTACGCTCAAAGCAGCAGCGCAGCGCCATCCTGGAAAGCACTGAACCCTGCATCATCCTCTCATCCGGCGGTATGCTGTCGGGTGGTACCAGCAGCTTTTATGCCGGACGTATTCTTCAGGATGAAAAAAGCATGATTGCACTGGTAGGACATCAAAGCCCATGTACACCTGGTGGCAGGCTTCTAGAGATGGCAGTCAGCGAAGCAGGCTATGTAGGCAGTGATATTCCAGAACGTACTGTAGATATTGGAGGCAGCATTTACCCGGTCCGGTGCATGGTTGAAAAGTACAACTTTTCCGCTCATGCCGACCGGAATGGCATCCTGTCTACAGTTGAAACGCTCCATCCATCGACCGTTTTCCTTGTACACGGAGAAGCCTCTATCTTACAAAAGCTTGCAGCACAACTAAAATCAAATGGAAGTGATGCCCTGATCCCATATACCGGTGACAGTTTCCAGATAAACGAACAGAACTACAGACAATTATCTTTAAAGCCAAAGGCGGTATTACTGCCGTAAAATATGTTTATATGCTATACTATAAAAAATGGAAGGTATTTATATATGGCAAATGTTATATTTTTAAAGAATGCAATGGTGAAAAAGAGAGCCCGGACTAAGCAGATCAGTCTACCTGTGGAAATCCAGAAGCTTAGTCCTGCTGTACTGTACAACTATCATACAAACCTTATGATGTGTGAAAAGTTGTTCCTGGTCAGCCCCGGGGAGTTCCCATCTGCAGAGGATCTGGCGCAAATGCATGTTAGTGAAGCTCAAAAAATTATCCGAGAGCTGAATAGGATTTTTGAGGAAAAGGCTGAAAAAAGGCATATGAGGCTGACGGGCAAAACCATGGCAAGGGCAGCTGTAGATAAGCTGGATATATATTTCAAATGAAGCACCATCAAATTTGTCTGTTTGGAAAAAATATGCTAAAATAACCTCAGATTTGGTTTACTTTAAAGGAGCTTATAATGTCAAAAACATTATTTTTAGAATACTTTCAGGAAAATCTTAGAGAAGCTATAGAAGAGCTGATAACAAAACAATGGGGTTACAAGGAATATACCGTATGCTGTGAAAAACATGATATTACGGGGAAGTTCAAGGGTTTTATCGATATATGCATTGAAAAGGAAAGTAGTGATTCATCTATTCTTGCAATAGAAATTGAGCATCTGTCAGGCTACGATCAGGCCATAAAAAATATTGAAAAGCTGAAAGCCTGGGCCCACAATTCAAATTATCGCAAATGCAGCCTTTTACATATTTTCAATGAAGACTGCTATGTCGGTAAAGATTATATCAGTGAGCTGATAAAACATGCTAAAGTCCATGAAAGAAAAGGTCTCGGCTTTTATTATGACTTTGCATTCTACAAAGTGAAATATCTTAGAAAAACAAGACAGATTGCTACGGATTTGGTATTCAGCCCGGATTTCGAGACTCGTATCTGGATGCTATTGGAAGCAGCAGAAATGACATAGGTTAATACCAAATACCTATATATTTTCATAAACTTAAGCAGAGTGTACACTCTGCTTTTTTCATTATGTTATTTCCAATGAAATTGTATTTTAACACTATGTTTATCACTGGAGGTAAAAAATGAATAAGAAAGTAATCATCGCAGGTCTGCTGACACTTTATGCAGGTCTTTCTGTATTTGTTGCCGGAATTTTTGTTCAAGCCCTTAAACAATATGGCCAATGGCTGAAGGATGGTGCCCATGGCATGTATCACTTAAGTATCAGCCTTCAACCAAGAGAACTGCTTTCTCATTTCGGCAGCAAACCTGGAATTGTTATCCTTCTCGGCTTACTGGCGCTTGCAGTGTACCTTTACCTGATATATAGAAACCGTCCAACACAGGACGGTAGAAATTTTGACATCAGCCAGGAGGGAACTTATGGTACCGCCGGTTGGATGAGTATGAAAGAGGCAAAAAATGTACTGGAAATCAGCGATATCAGCAGTCAAAAGGGAATCGTTCTGGGACGGCTTGGCAGTGAAACTGTTGCACTCCCGCATGATACTCTTAACAATAAGCATATTGCTGTTTACGGTGCATCCGGCAGCATGAAGTCCAGGGCCTTTGTCCGGAATAACATCCTGCAGTTGGCGAAGCTGGGAAAAAGCATGATTCTGACTGACCCGAAAGGAGAATTGTTCTCCGATACTGCACAGTTCCTCCGGGATATTGGCTATACCGTCCGTCTTTTCAATCTTGTACAGCCGGAGCTTTCCGACCGTTGGAACTGCTTGGCAGAAATCAACGGAAACGAGCTTATGGCGCAAACCTTCGCCGATGTGGTTATTGCCAATACCAATACAGGCGCCAAGATGGGAGGCGATCCCTTCTGGGACCGGGCTGAAATGAATTTGCTAAAGGCACTTGCCCTGTTCGTTGATTGCAAGAAGGGTCAGGAGAATAAAACCATGAAGCAGCTCTATGCCCTTCTGGCCTCCGGGAGCAATGCCAGTCTGGACGAAATTTTTACTGCACTGCCAATTACCCACCCGGCTCTTGCTCCATATAACATCTACAAGCAAGCCTCTGAAAATGTTCGGACAGGAGTGGTCATTGGCCTTGGAACCCGCCTGCAGGTCTTCCAGAATGCCCTGATTCAGAGGATGACCTCAGCTACAGACATTGGCCTAACCCTGCCTGCCCATGAGAAATGCGCATACTTCTGTATTATGTCCGATCAGGACTCCACACTGGATTTCCTGTCCAGTCTTTTTTTCAGCTTTTTATTTATAAAATTGGTACGCTATGCTGACAGTCATGGGGGCAAATGCAATCCAGAGGTATATTTTCTTCTGGACGAATTCCCCAACATCGGATGTATTCCCGACTTTACCAAGAAAATCTCCACAATCCGCTCCCGTGCATTACACTGCTTCATCATATTTCAAAACATCCCCCAGCTATCAGACCGGTATCCTCTGAATAAGTGGCAGGAGATCCTTGGTAACTGTGATACCCAGCTTTTTCTGGGCTGTACCGACATAGTGACAGCAGAACACGTCAGCAAAGTCTGTGGTCAGGTCACCATCAATCTTGAATCCTTTCAGCGTCGTTGTGGACCTCCCGGGTATCTTGACCTCGGTAAAAAGACCATGTCTGTGGGAAAGCGGTTTTTATTAAACCCCGACGAGGTTTTGCGCCTGCCACGCGATGATGCCCTGGTGATTGTCCGGGGACAAAAGCCCTTGAAGATCCAGAAGATGGACTATACACTTCATCCAATGTGCCAGCAGCTTAAGCCCTTCCCTGTCAGCCAATACCAGCCTGTATGGAAATGCGAAAAAGACAAAACACCGGATAAGCCACCCCCTCAGAAGACTCAAAACACCGCATTGTTTCAATGCAGTCCGAAAGCATCCGTTGAAAAACCCGCTTTGTTAAATACCGAATCCACCACATCAAAAGCCGCAGAACCTGTAGGAATAAAATCAAGCAATTCAAAAATCAAAGAAACCAATGGTCATGACTTTTAAGCATCCTTCAATTTAACCAGAAACATTTAAAATATAAGGAAGGTGATAACCATGAGCAACACATTAATTGGCCCCTGTCCTGCCTGCGGCAACGGAGAAATTCATGAACAGGCAGAAGAATTGAAATGTACAGGATGCAGTTTTAAAATTAACCGTACCCTTTCCAGGCATGAATTGAGTAAGGAAGAAGTAGAAGCGCTTATATTAACAGGGCGTACAGACTACATCAGCTTTACCTCCCGAAATGGTAAAGGTTTCAAGGCAGCTCTTATAATTAAAGACAAAAAGCTTGTCTATGAGTTTGACAATTCAAAAAAACATTCTGAATACTCCCCTGTTGCCGGAAGCACTTCTACAGAGGCTGCACCGCCAGGAAGGGTTGATGTTCGGGTGGAAGCCTTTTCCTCAGGTTCTGTAAGTATTCATCTCCTTTGTAGTGGAAAGGTCATCAAGCGGGAAATCAGCTTTGGCAACATCTCTGCAAGGGAATCTGAATGCCTTGCCAGTATTACGGCAGTCAACCTTGTCTCATGGCTGCTTAAAGAGGTAAATGACCGGGATATACATCTCTCAGTCAACAATATTGATTTTGTAGGCTACCTGCTCAGGGAAGCCCGCCCGAAGGATGTATCGATGCGCCTTTTGGTCAGCCACCTATGGGAAGGGCTTTCCCTGTTCAAAAGCTGGCAGGTGGTGTATCTCCACCGCAGAAGCAGAAAGCTTGAAGGTAGCAACAGCGGCAGATTTCCAAAAGGAGTATTTCCATATGTGACTTGTAATACCGAGGTCCATGGAAATATATTGACAATCCGGCTGTCTCAGAGCCCGGAGATTTTAACCCAATTTAAGGCCAGCTTCCCCAACGCCTCCCTGGAGGACCTGGAGACCGAAAAGGTATATTACTTGCCTTCAGGAGCAGCAAAAGCAGTAGAAGCGTGGCTAAAGTCAGTAAAAGAAGTTGAATAAATATCATTATGAAGGGAGTAAAAATATCATGTCAAAAGTAACTATTGAAAAAACCGTGACCAAAAAGAAAACAAAAAGCAACCCTCCGAAAGAAGCTGTAAGTGAAACAAAAACCCCAGAGGAAGTTGTAGAAACGAAGGAGGCAACAAAGGAAAGTGACGAGGCAAAGGTGATAAAGGATACAAAGAAAATACGGGAAAGCTCTGAAAAAACAGTCATCAGCGAAAAGGCGGCACTGGAATGGCGGGATATTTATGAGTCCCGGCAGACAGGAAGAATCCTGACCGATAATATCGGCGGTATTGAGCAGCATGGCGACAGTTTATGCTTGATTATTAAGAAGGAGGATGCAAAAATCCTAATTCCGGCCAAGGACGCCTCCCTTTCGGAAGACCTGCCTCCGGCACATATCAAAGGAATGCTGGGTGCAAAAATCGATTACGTTATTACAGCCATTGACCGACAGAGCTGTCTCGCCACCGGAAGCCGTAGACAGGCCATGCAGGTTCGGCAACGGGAGCTTGTACGCTACAAGGTGGGTGACAGGGTTAAAGGAAATATCATTGCCGTAGGAATCTCCCTCCTCGTGGTGGAAGCCTTCGGTATAGAAAAGATCCTCCGTGCCAGGGATATTGACTGGGGACAAATTCCCGATGTGCGAAACTTCTACAGCGTAGGCGATGAATGTTGGATGGTCATAAAAGAGCTGGATTTCGAAAACAATAGCATCAAATTTTCCATTAAAGATGCCGGCCCTGACCCATATGAACGTATTGAAGAAAAATTCATGTTAAACTGGATTTATACCGGAAAAGTCACCGGTATTCCGGAATACGGTATCTACTGCAATCTTTCCAAGGGTATTGACTGCCTTTGCCCGCATCCGGGATGGACTAATATGCGGTTGAAAATAGGGGATACGGTTTCGGTGAAAATCAAGCACATAGACCGGGAAAAGCGGCATGTTAGGGGGTTGATTGATAGAATGATAAGCAGGGGAACCTAATAACCCCTGCTTATGCCAGGATAGTATATATTACTTTAATTGAAAATTAATAATTATCCCATATCTATCTAAGTGCATTACTTCGGCGCAAAGTGGGTTCATCCGCATATTTGGTGATAGGACTTTCGTCTTATTTCATATTCTCCCTTCTGAAAGGCTTCTTATAAATGAGAACAATTTTCGATCCATTAAAAGTATATCATTTATTATAATTTCCCTTTCACCTTTGCCGAGATCCTTTTCTCTTAATGCCTCGGCATAAATTTTTGTTACAATTTTATCTCTGAAATTAATGTATTGCTCTTTGAAGATATGTAATTCAGTAAGTTCTTCGGTATCTTTCTTTTCAAAATCAAACGCTTTTTCAAAACAATCAAACATTACTGCAGTTGTATAACATAATTCTCTTCTTATGAAAAGGGAAGTTCCGTGATTGTTTTTTTTGACGGAATCAATAAAATCTGGAAAGTGTGCCACAAGACTAGCTAATTTGCTATGGTCTGGGTCATAATTAAGTAAAAAATCATTAGTTAAGTCCTTATAACTGTTAATCTTGGATTCATTAACCTTCTCGATGTTATAAAAGATATCACATAAATTGTCCGGACCTTTTTCCTTGAAAAAATTATTAGAACTAGTCCGTATTTCTTTTAGTAAACTTTCATGCATTTGCCATACATATAAACCTGGAGTTAAAACAAAATCTCGTATCGTATCCCTGATTTGTATGGCTGACCTCTGGGGGTCATAACCACTTATTATGAAAAAATGAGTGGTTGGGTTATTCTTGTATTGAGGGAAATAGAATAAATATATATATACAGCAGGCATAATTACAAAAGACTGATTATCTATTTTTGATTTTATTGATGCAACAAACTCATCCGCATTATCAGCACGATTTAATTTTATTGTTAAGCCTAACTTACTTAATTTATCAACTGTACGATCCAATCCATGTATTTTCTTGTTAGGCCAGTTTTCATTTATACAGTGGTAAAAGAGGTAATAATAGTAATTGTCATAATTGTAATAACCACATGCTGCACCAACTGGTATGGCAAAACAGCTTACATGGTTTGGAGAATAACTATTCTCATAGCAGTCAATATTCAAAGAATTAAGCATAAAATGTACTCCGTTTCTTATAAATTAATATTCTGGCACGGCGGAGCCGCAGTTCCGGTGTCGCTGGAGCCACCTGTCTGGTCATGAAAACCAAGCAGCGTTTATGCCGCAAAAGTCTCTTGACAATGAAAAGTCATGTTAGGCTATGCTGCCAGGCATCATCCATTCTCTATAGCCTTGCTTCCTTGTTCAGCATGGGTGGTGCCCTTGATGTTTGAAAACATGCCGATGAGGCTCATTGTCAAGAGAACCGTGGAATAAATGCGGGATACTGGCTCTTTTATGCCGGAATAGTGGCCTCCATTAGACCGGAAGGGTGGTTCCCAACGACCGGACAGGTGGCGTAAAGTACACCGGAATACCCATATGAAACCATAAAATGGTTGAATACTCACAGGAACTTAATACAACAATTCTCAAAACAATATAATTTAAATTTTAGCTCCATATACAAAAAAGCCCAGATTATTTTACCATAATGTGACGCTCAAATCAACTATAATTTTGTATAAGGGTGCAATTTAAAATTTTGTACCATTTATTTTACTTTATTACATATAATGCCATTACAAATTGTTAGTAACCTTAATACAAGCCTTGACATCACCACTTTTGACAAAGGTTTAACTTATCTTATCAACTTATCCTTTCATTCAAGACCCGTAAACTCAACTGTCTTTATGAATTGCATCTTATGAGGTATTAAATAATTATAACCCAATAACCGCCCTGACCTTATCCCATTGATTACTTGCATATTTTGCTCTCAATGCTGCCATGTATTGTCCTTCTGAAACACCCCACCGCATACCGGACTGCTTCATCCGCTGCTGTATCACCAGCTTGTTCCCACTTTCAATAGCACCACTCCCTATATAGTATCCCCTCAACTTGTATCGCCGGTAATCGATACGGCCCCGGTTGTTCTCAATATACACTTTCAGATTTGGCACTTGGGTAGGAAGCTTTACACCTGTTAAGTCCGGAATACTCCCCAAAGCCTCATCGACAAGGCCTTTGTCTATTTTGTCCAATATATCCTTTGCCCAGCCCTTCATCTTTATTTCATTGTCAGGATACAGGTATTTGGCAAAGCTATGCACATTCTCACTTAAATGATAATAGTCCAGAATCTGTACCGCATCCGGAAATAATTCTTCACACATGTTCCATATCCAGTGCGAACCATCCCCGACAAACACTACCTGACGGATTTTCCCGTATCCTGCTCTAGCTGCCGCATCAAATAACAACTTCTTAAACTCGTCTACTCCACCAAAAAAGGTAACATATTCCTTTTTTGTGATAATCATTTTCCCATCTTTCCTACGGATACTGTCACCATCATAAAATACAAGCCCAAGCTTCATTTCCCGCCAGGTTGACCCCTTTTCATCCTTCGAAATTGTGTTTACCTGTGAGCCATCCGTGAACAAATACAAGTTTCCTTCTTTCCTGTATCTCTCCAATAGCGCAGGAGCCGCTTTCTCAGGCTTCTCATAAGATTCTTTTGCTCTTTTCGTGTCCTCTTTGAAGACTTTTTCTCCCGTCTCCTCGGTAACCGATCTGATAAGGCTTTCACTAACCTTTATCCCTGTAAACTTTTCTATCATTTCCGATGCCTTCTCGAAGGACATGGCTACCTGTCCTGCATATGTTAACACATCTGCCATTTCCAACGTTACTTTGTGCTCTCCCAGTAATACAATTTCCTGGTTGAAATAAGCAAATCCCTCATGACAGTATCGGCAAAAATAATAATCATAATCCATATCCAGACTGCCGTGCTTTGTCAATACATGTAAATCCTCATCATAATTGGCTATTCCTGCTGTTCTTCCGCATTTTGGGCAGTTTTTTTTACACCGTCTTCTTTATTTACCTTTTCTATAACCTGTTTCGTCTTCTCTTTAAGCACTTTTTCAAACTTTTCCTTGGCGTGATCCATTGCTGTTTCAAACTTATACAGCTTGCCTTGCTTTTTTAGTGCACGAATTTCTTCCTCAAGTTCATCCAATATCTGTTTTTCAATTTCCTCCATCGACTTATCTTTTGTACTCATGTCATCAAAACCTCCTCATTAGTATTGTTCTGATAACATAATACTTTACCGCCCTTTTGTTCGTCCAGTATATTTACACGTTTTGGTATATTTGTTACAAACTATTTAATCGCACCCCACCAACCTTACCAACCTTATGTGTTTAACTTTGGATAAAGCATCAATCTTATTACATACTGAAGAGGATGGGTGTAACCCACCTAAGGATAAGGTTGA
>VEPD01000434.1 GCA_012027035.1 Ruminiclostridium sp.
GTCATAAACAGCCATTCCACACAGTTACGGAAAGCATCGCACATACCTCCATGGCAGCCTGCAATGCCGACTCCGGAAGCTACGGCTTCAATTACAGGCGATACTTGTTCATGCTTTATTGTGCCCATAGTCCATATAGGAATGATCAGATGCAATGATTTAAGCTTTTCTGCATCCAGAAAAGCATCCAGTGTATCCGAAACCTCTACGCTAAATCCGTTTTCTTCCAGCATTTTCTTGAAAACTCCCGACACCGGAACCGGTTCATGTCCGTCCCAGCCACCTTGCACTATTAATGCTTTCTTATCCATAAAAACCTGCTCTCGTAAATCAAATTAAATATATTATCATGATGAAGATTTCCATCGCCCGCGTTCCCTGGAATAACACTTATAAGTTATGTCATGAACACAGTGCGATAGTCCCGTTATGCCATTCCAATCCTTTGCAGAACTCAGGATAAACCCCGTGTGTCAATCTCGCTTTTATTAGCGGTAGATTCCCTGATAATCAGCTCCGGTTTGATTAATACTTTAAAACTGCAGGATCGCTCACCCTTCACCTGCTTTATAAACTCACTGATACATCTTCTGCCCATTTCGAAAAACGGAATATGTACTGTAGTCAAAGCAGGCCTTACTATAGTAGAAATATCGGAATCATCATAACCTGCAACGGATATGTCCCCGGGGATCTTCAGGCCCTTTTCCGTCAGCCCTTGGACCAGCCCGGCCGCCATCCTGTCATTGCCTGCAAATATAGCCGACGGCTTTTCCCTTAGTTTTAGAATTTCACTGCTTGATATGTAACCACTTTTTTTGCCGTAATTTCCAATTATGACATTCTGTGAATCAAAAGGAATGTTATTTTCTTCCAATGCCTTTTTATACCCTGTAAGTCTGTCAATACTGTTTGTATAGCTTTCCGGTCCATTCAGGAATGCAATCCTTCTATGTCCGAGACTTATCAAATGCATTACTGCCATATAGCTGCCCATGATGTTGTCTACATCAATATAACTGATATCTCTACCTTCGATATAATTATTAACCAGACAGAATTTGTATCCCATATCGGTTAAAGACAGAATGCCTGCATCATTTCTACGGGTTCCCAGTAGAACACATCCGTCCACCTTTCCGCTTTTGAAGTAGGCTGAATAATCGTTGATTCCATTTTCATCAGCTTTACAGAAAAAAAGTATCAGATTGTATCCATATTCATCAAGTGCTTTACCTATACCGCTTAAAAGCTCTGAAAAGTAGTAGACTGAGAATATATGGATATTCGGTATATAAGGAATTATTACACCTATGTTTCCACTTACGCCTTTCACAAAATTGCTGGCTATAAGATTTGGGTGATAATTCAGCTCCTTCGCCGCCTTAAAGACTGCTTCCCGTGTCTTTTCCCCGACTAATTTCGGATTATTGAATACTCTGGATACAGTAGCCCCTGATACACCGGATCTCATAGCGACATCATTTCTATTGGCTATTCATATCGCCCCCTTTTTTCACAAGCCAGACAGTTGTCCGGATTTTACCACACATAGTTATTTACTAGCAGCTCCCAGACTCTAATATCCAACCCCTTTCTTTATCAAAATAAAACACCCAAAATGGTGTACACGTGTTCATCATAATGTAAAATCCCGCTCTAGTCAAGTCCTTGTTATAAATAAATGCAATTGTCTAAATTACAATATTAAGTGCTCACGATTTTCCTGGCTGCAACATAAAGGTACAGTCCTCTTTTTCTATTACTGCCATTAAAGTAAGCAGCAAGCATTAATTCTCCGACACGGGAAATGATATTTGCCTATCTCAAAAAAGATATGGATATAAAAGACAAAAATCCGGAAGAACAAAAACGCATTTTCCAGACTTAGTCAAAAAGGTGGCCGTTTTCGATGATAAAATCGAAACCACTACAATTGTTAGCTTAGTTGGCGTCCCGGACAGGAATCGAACCCGCATCAGCGGAACCGGAATCCGCTACCTTATCCATTAGGCCACCGAGACATAAAATATAAACCGGTTGTGATATGTGTTGTGATATACATTATAAGCCAAACACCATCTTTTATCAATGGAAAATGTTAAAATGATATAAAAGCGAGCCTTTCAGCACTGCAACACAAGTTTCCAAACAGTCCCTGCACAGTCTTATCAAAAAAGTAGACAAACACATCAAATGTGCTATAATGTCAGAGGACACATGTCTCGTTTTGAATCCGCTTTAGTCCGGTCTCCTGAAAAATCATGGATTAAATGCAGCAATAGCAAACAAAGGAAGGTAAAAGCATAATGATCAGCACCAGCGGCATTTCACTCCGTTTCGGAGGCCGTGTATTATTTGACAATGTAACTATCAAATTTTCTCCGGGCAACTGCTACGGAATTATAGGAGCAAACGGCTCCGGAAAATCAACATTCTTAAAAATACTCTCCGGTGAAATGGATGCCAATAAGGGAGAGGTTTTTATCAACTCTGGAGAACGACTGGCTGTCCTGAAACAGGATCATTATGAATTTGACGGATTCGAAGTTATAAAGACCGTAATCATGGGCCACAAAAGGCTTTGTGAGATAATGGATGAAAAGGATGCCTTATATTCCAAGCCTGAGTTCACTGAAGCAGACGGACTAAGGATATCAGAGCTTGAAGGGGAATTTTCCGAACTCAACGGATGGGAGGCTGAATCGGAAGCCGCCATGCTGCTTAACGGATTGGGCATAGGAGAAGAGCTTCACAATAAAAAAATGAAGGATCTGGATGGGAATGACAAAGTGAAGGTGCTGTTGGCCCAGGCGCTCTTTGGCAACCCCGACATCCTCCTGCTGGACGAGCCTACCAACCACCTTGACGTAGCTTCCATCACATGGCTTGAAAGCTTCCTGTACAATTTCGACAATACTGTAATAGTAGTCTCACATGACAGACATTTTTTGAACAAGGTTTGTACATATATCGCCGACATCGACTTAGGGAAGATTCAGCTCTATTCCGGGAATTATGACTTCTGGTACGAGTCCAGTCAGCTTGCCCTCCAGCAGGCAAAAGACGCAAACAAAAAGACAGAAGCCAAAATCAGTGAGCTGCAGGAGTTCATTCAGCGGTTCAGCGCTAATGCGTCCAAATCGAAACAGGCCACTTCACGGAAAAAGATTCTGGACAAACTGACATTGGAAGATATAAAGCCTTCATCAAGGAAATATCCCTTCGTGGATTTTAAGCCTGACAGAGAAGCGGGAAATATTCTTCTTGAGGTTAACGGCATCAGCAAGGAATCGGAAGGCGAAAAAACACTGGACAACATCAGCTTCACAGTGAATAAAGGTGACAAAATAGCATTCGTCGGCCCCAACGGCCTGCCAAAGACTACTCTTTTTAAAATATTGATGGGGGAAATACCTGCAGACAGCGGAGATATTAAGTGGGGCGTTACCACATCACAGGCTTATTTCCCCAGAGACAATTCATCCTTTTTTGATGGGGTGGACTTAAATCTGGTAGATTGGCTGAGACAGTTTACAAAAGATCAGACTGAAACTTTTATAAGAGGCTGGCTTGGCAGGATGCTGTTTTCAGGTGAAGAAGCCCTGAAGAAAGCCAGTGTGCTGTCAGGCGGCGAAAGAGTGCGGTGCATGCTTTCCAGGATGATGCTTTCAGGCGCCAACGTACTGCTGTTTGACGAGCCCACAAACCATCTGGATCTCGAATCCATCACAGCCTTGAATAATGGATTGATCAACTTCAAGGGCACTATTTTATTTGTGTCCCATGACCATCAATTTGTTCAGACTGTGGCAAACAGGATAATCGAGATAACTCCTAAAGGCCTCATAGACAGGCAGACGACCTATGATGAGTACCTCGAGAGTCAAGACATCGCAGCGCTTCAATCACAATCATATTAAGCAAGACAAGCCCTTATTTGAATATTTTTAGCAGCCAGCTCATTATTTGCATATTAAACACAATATCAAACAGGTAGCCCCATGTAAATACAACCAGGAATGTGAGTCTTTTTAAATAAGGGCTAAATTGATAGAGTACATTAATTCCCCGGGTAATGATGGCGGAAGCCCATATCATAATTGCGAACGACGCCGCTTCAGCAAGAATCAGCTCAGGCACACTGCTGTTTTTCGTAATATAGCGAAAAAAAACGTAATAAAGGATTACACTAACAGGTATAAGCAAAAAGTGGGACATTATATATACCTTCATCACTTTTATGGCGGAAGCCCGGTGAGGCAATCCTTCCCTTTTCTTGAAAAACCTGAAAACATCATATAGCGGGACGGAAAAGAAAACTACATCTATGACCCCCAATAACAATATAACAAAAACAGCCGCTGCTATGTTAAATTGTATATCCACGGCCGTCTTTCCGGCTAAAACGGTAAAATATGCTTTGTAGGCTTCCTTTACATCCGGAAGAAAAAAGTCTATCAGGCCGACAAGAATAATACCTGTAACGAGAGTCACCTTATTGTCGGTGAGTTTTTGATATAATCCGGCAGGATACAGAAGAACATTCCAGAGCTTGTGCATTTTTGTCGGTCTCCTTTGCAGTATTGTTAAAGCTTACTCAAACCGTACATAATTCAAACAGCGTATAATTCGTGTATAATTATAGTATGCTTAATTAATTGGTTTTTAAAGTCCTCCTGATTATAATATAGCTTGACGGCAGAAAAATCAATGCAATAACCGACAAAACCATCAATGGCGCCATTAGCGATACCAGATCGGAAGGATCGGTCATAAGGCTTTTGATTCCCGACAATACCCAGCCCTGGGGTGTGAACATGGATATAAGCCTTGTCCTTTCTGGCATCTCAACAAAATTCCAGAAGCAGCCTCCGGAAAATCCGGTTATCAGAGCCAGAACCGGTGCTCCCGTCTGCAATTGGGCCTGGGTTTTCAAGACTGAGGAAAGAAACAGGCTTATGGAAATCACCGCCAGTAAATATGCGAAAAACAACAAATAGGAAAAGGCGCCTGGAAACAGCTCCACACCAAACAAGAGCCTATCTATGACCGAAAACAAAATAATCTGAAGCATTCCTGCTGCAAGAAGGGCAAGGATACTCCCGGCATATGAGAGCAGCAAAGCATTAGGTCCGACAGCCAATCTTTTCACCGTTCCATTGGTCCTCTCCTCCACGAGCCAGCCGCTGCTGAACAGAATATAAAACACAATGAAAGCAACTATTACGCCTGAAGAAGTAGCTGCAGCTGCAGGCGGCGGCGCCCTCTCAACGGTTTTGACGCCGCCCCCCTGCCGTTCTTTGTATAAAATAGTCATGGGAGGCTTCGGCTCCCACAAGGAATCATTATAAGCCTTTATCTCATCCATCAAGCCTTCATCCATGGCTTTTCCCAGTTTCTTATACTCGTCGGCAACCCATACGGCGGCCATATTTCCGGTAACAAGCCTGATTACTTCACCTGCAACAACCTCAGATGTGAATTCCGACGAATAGGATGAAGGAGAAGAAACAATGTCAATCAGTTCCTTTTTGTCCCCGTTTTTTATCCTTTCCTCAAAACCCGCTTTTATGATGAAAATCTGTTCCACCTTATTGCCGTCAAGCAAAGTAATCGCCTCTGCCCTCCCGACTGGCTTTACGTCAAGTCCTTCCTTTGCACTGATTCTATCCAGCAAAAGAGAGGAATCGCTGCTTTTATCTTCATTTACGACCGCAACAGGTATCATGTTCAGCTTCTCATATCTTAACGCATATCCGGCTGCAATGGTTATAAAAAGCGGCAGTATAATCATCGCAGCAAAAAAAAGCCTGTCGCCCATCATCATTTTCAATTTGTACCAGGTAATAGTCAGAAGCTTCATTTTACCTCCTTTGCATCAGCTTCATAAAGCCGGAGGCCAGTATAAACAAAACTGCCCCGATAACAACCAGCATTAAAGCCTGTGTACCGGTATTCAGACCTTCATTTCCGGAAAACAGCA
>VEPD01000036.1 GCA_012027035.1 Ruminiclostridium sp.
CCAGAAAAGTGAAAGAGGCATATGAAGCAGCGTTAAAAACAAGAAACATTGACAGTGCTGTTTGCCTAATGGCACTTAGGCGTACCCTTGAAATAGTATGCAAAGAAAAAAAAGCTCAAGGACATAATTTATGGAATAAAATTGAGGATTTGTCCATTAAGGGAATACTCCCAGTTGAGTTGAAACATGCTTCGACTATAACAAAAACGTATGGAAATATGGGAGCTCATGATACAGATGTTTCAGTTCGTAGTTTTGAATTAGAACAAATCATTGAGTTTGTCGAATACATACTTGATTATTTGTATATTCTGCCTGCAAAATTAAGTGCTATCCAAGAACAATTAGAAAAGAAAAAGCCAAAGGAAAGCCAAAGGAATATAGGAAATACTGTAGGGGAGGTTGAGTAACAAATGAGTGATAAAATGTTAAAAACTGCAATCGTTTTGGATACGAATTTTATTATAGAACACATTAAAGACCTTCGTAAAATTCTCGAAAAATTGTCTAAAAATTTTGATGTGTATGTTACAGAGATATCTATCAATGAAAGAATTTCTCAAAAGTATTTAGAGTTAAAATCCAAATACGAGAAAATAGAGAGTTTTCAAAAGGAGTATACTGCATATACAACAATAAAGCTAAAAAAAACCTTTGAAGATAGATTTCAGGCTGATAAGAAATATACAATTAAAGGATATGAAGAACAATTTAATGATAAAATTATTAGCTTTAATTCTAGCAAGAATGTATTAAAAGATGTAATGGATAGAGTGTATAAAAAAATTCCACCTTTTTTAAACACTGACAATGCAAGTGATAAAGGCTTTAAGGATACACTCCTGTGGATGTCAATGATGGACTACTTCAAGGTAATTAATGAAAACGTAAATGTTATTTTCATTTCGAATGATAAAGGGTTTATGAATTACGTTGAAACTCTTCAAATGGAGTTTTTAACTATTACAGGTAAAAAAATCGATATTAGAAATAATAATTATTATAAAGATTTATTAGGTGAAACAATAGAAGTCGCTAAAGTAGAAGAAATATATGTTAAAGAGCTTTCTGCTTCCGATAAATCAGAGTTAAGAGATCGAATTTCAACCACAATTTATAATCTTTGTAATGTTTTACAGCATGAAGAATATGGAGAAGAGTACTGGAGAGCCGCATTTGAAACCAATACATACTTTGATAATAAAAATTTGCTAAATGCATTTGAACATATGGGAAATGTTCTCACCGATCATACTTTGGAAAGTACTATTAGAGCAAGTGTCATTTGGGGTTCAGATTTTAGGATTAAAGATTATGATATAATTCCAATAGAATGTATGGAAGCGGCAATAGACTTATATAAAACAATAAAATTTAAATACAATGAATATATGACACCATTTTTAAATGCTGCATGTGAGATAATTAATAGAAATTATAAAGAGCTTGTTGTGAGTAATGATGATTTACCATTTTAAATTGCAAAAAGTTATAAGGAAGCTAATTAACCAAAGATTATAACTGAAGATATAATGGAGCAAATAGCAATATAAAGTATTAATTTCCCAATATCTATTGCGCATATGGCTAATACTGGGAGGTGGTAGTGCTGCAAACAAGGCGTATAAAATGACTTGATATTCTATATATAATTTATTATAATGAACATATGTTCTAGTTTGATAAAATTCTTAGTCAAACAAGACTGGTATCAAATAGTTGATTATAGTATTATTGTTATAGACATACATTATATGTATGCTGAAAGAAGGTGAATATATGGTTAAAGTTCCAGTAAATCCATATGTATTAAAATGGGCAAGGGAATCTTTAAATTTAACAATAGATGAAGTAACCAGTAGACTTAATAAGAGAGCAGATGTCATAGAAGCATGGGAAACAGGT
Organism: Ruminiclostridium sp.; assembly: GCA_012027035.1. GTDB lineage: Bacteria > Bacillota > Clostridia > Acetivibrionales > DTU013 > MnB-11. The sequence continues at coordinate 1,906 of VEPD01000036.1, forward strand.
GCTGATGCGCCATCATATGCTCAACTTGAGAAGCTGGCATATGATGTCTATAAAAGACCAATCGCAGTATTTTTCTTCCCTCATCCGCCTAAAGAGGATGATGCAAAGAAATCTTTCAGGACGATTCCAGTAAGTGAATTTGAGAGATTGCCTTCTTCACTTGTTAGAAAGATAAGAAATGCTGTTATCAAAAAGGAAAACCTTTATGAATTGTGCAGTGGTATCAACCCGGCGGCAAAACAATTATTAAAAGAAATAAAGGGACATAGTTATAATATTCATGAGTTGGCCTCAGTTTTAAGGGGTTACCTAGGTATTTCATTGGATAAACAAAAAAACTGGGATAGTGTAGAAGAAGCATTGGAAAACTGGAGAAAAGCATTTGAAGACACTGGTATATTCATTTTTAAAGAAGCATTCAGGAATGATGATTTTTCTGGATTCTGCCTTTATGACAGGGAATTCCCTCAAATCATTATTAATAACTCCATGGTAAAGACAAGGCAGATATTTACGTTGTTTCATGAATTGGGGCATCTTCTTTATGAAACAAGTGGAATTGACGGGCTTGATGATGACTTTATAAACATGCTGCCAAAGCAGGATAGTGAAATTGAATTATTATGTAACAGAATTGCATCAGAAATTCTGGTACCATCACAGGATTTTGATATGAAAATTAGAGGCATGAAAGCAAATGAAGAATCAATAACGAATCTGGCATTGTTATATAAGGTAAGTAGAGAAGTTATTCTAAGAAAGTTTGCGGACAGGATGATGATTGACCAATCAACATACAAGGAGCTTTCGTTGAAATGGATTGAAGAAAGCAGGAGACACAGACAGGATAAAAAAGGCGGAGGGGATTACTATAATACCCAAATTGCTTATCTTGGAGATAAATATATTGAATTGGCATTCAACTCATATTACAAGAAACTTATTAACGATATACAATTAACCGATTATCTCAATATAAGGCTTGATAACTTGCCATCGCTCGAATTATCACTTCATAAGAGGTGGGTGAGATGAATAATTACATCTTTGATTCAAGTGCATTAATGCATTTATTTGACTACTATTATGAATCAAGATTCCCAACTCTTTGGGAGTACTTTTATCAATCCGTAAAGAATGGACAAGTAATATCAGTGAGAGAAGTGAGGAATGAAATTGAAGGTCACCATAATAAGGAAAGAAGAATAAACCAGTGGGCAAAACAAAAATCCGGAATATTTACTGTGCCGACATTGGAAGAATTGGCATTTGTCCAAGAGATATTCAAGATTGAGCATTTCCAAGCGATAATTTCACGTAAAAATTTATTGAATGGAAAGCCTGTTGCAGATCCATTTGTAATTGCAAAAGCTAAAATTGTAAACGGTATAGTTGTTACAAATGAAGTAAATAGGCCGAATGGAGTTAAAATTCCCAATATATGTGAGCATTTTAAAGTAGGCTGTGTAAATCTTGAAAAGTTCATGGAAATAGAAAACTGGAGATTTTGATATAATTAAGCTTCATAACCCTTCTCCTTCTCCGCATTATCCATATAATGTAAGCATTTAGTCCCTGATGTAAATCTGTAATCAACGTGAAAACATTTACAACCTTTTCATGTATTATTCGATGGTGATTAGATATAGAGAGATGTATAGATGAAAAATACATAGAAAAGTCTTGAGAAATCAGGGCTTTTGCATTTCAAGTAAGTATTTGAGAATAAATCAAAGCTGCTTTAATAAATTAGCGTCTAGCAATTTATCTGTGTAACTTGTTATAATAGTGATTATGTATTAATATGGAATAAAAGATAGGCGTTGAATTTTAATATTTAACATCGATAGGAGCATAACAGATGATAACAGGGGAAGTTCGCAACAAAGTCGATAAAATATGGACAGATATGTGGGCTGGTGGTATCACCAACCCTTTAACAGTTATAGAGCAGCTTACATATTTGATGTTTATCCGTTCCCTGGATGAAAAGGAATTGGAGAACGAGCAAGTCGAGGCATTAAGCGGTGAAAAACTACCAAAAATCTTTCCACAGCTTTCCACAGGATGAAGATGGACAGTCAATACGCTGGAGCAAGTTTAAAACCAAGGATTCCCGCAAGATTTACGATATTGTCGGCACAAAAGTATTCCCGTTTATTAAAACGATGAACGGAGAAAATGCTTCTTCTTTTTCCCACTATATGCAGGATGCCATGTTCTTAATGCCAACCCCACAGATATTGCAGAAGGTTATCACAGGTCTGGATGAGCTTTATGAGCACGATATAAAAGACCTGGATATGCAGGGCGATGTTTACGAATATATGCTTGGAAAGCTTGCTCAAGCAGGGCAAAACGGCCAGTTCAGAACGCCAAAACATATCCGTGACATGATGGTGCGCCAGCACCAAAAGATAAAATTTGCGACCCTGCATGTGGTACTGCCGGATTTCTTGTTTCTTCTGCCGAATATATCAGGGAAAACTATGAATCAGAGATGACAAGCGAGGGATGGGAGCATTTTGCAGGCAAGATGTTTACCGGCTTTGATACGGATAGAACCATGTTGCGGCTGTCTGCAATGAATCTGATGCTTCATTCCATCACCCAACCGCATATTAACTATGTGAGAGTATATAATTTATATAACGGACAGTCAGAAACAGTGTTTTGTGAAAAAAGTCAAGGATAATGAAGGGGGCAGTGTATGTGCGGATAATTTATAAAATCAAATGTGTTTTTATCCTGTTTATTCTCATAAACATTTCCGGTTGTCAATCTAGCAATTTAGTGCCTGAAACGACCTCCTCAGACTTGAAGCATAGCATTGATTATACGTCCACATCAGAAAACATGCCATTTCCGGCAGTGGAATCCGATCCCTTTTCAAAACAGGCTACAGACCCAACGACTTTTATTGAACCCAAAAGACCAACATTGGAGCAGATAGGCGTCTCATTTTCTGTCAGGGATTTTGGGGCCGATGTAGTCAGCAGCAGTTATTTGTACTGGTCTCCAAAGGCTGATTACATCATATTCATCGGGCATGACAAAGATGAAAGTAATAAATACACTGCAGGTGTCTACATCCTTAACTTACTTAATAATGAGGCGAGGAAAATCATTGAAGGAGAATATGATAAAAATTATTACCTGAATGAACCGCAATGGTCTGCGGATGAAAGCATTGTGACAATATCATTCTATGACATAATGGAAAAGGAATTTCCTGTATACCTGTATCATCTGGAAAGTGGTGAGTTGGAAAGACTGCTTGTCAATGGGATGACACCATCTATAAGTCCTGATAAAAATATGATTGTTTACAGTGGTGAGAAAGGATTAGGCATATATAACATAAGCGAAAAGACAGCAAACATACTGCCTGGAAATATAAAAGGTTTTTCACCCATATGGTTTTCTGATAGCAGACGCATTTTGTTTTTTAAGGCTTTAGATAAAAATCCTTCAGGTTTGGAGGGAGGTGAACTGAACGATATAGGCATTGTTGATATTATGGATCCTGGATACATCGAATTGTTAGGATATGAGAAGGTATACAGGGGGTGTAAATGGATAATGAATGATAAACTTGTATGGATAAGGTCGGGTTGGGATGACGGACATTATGCAGAGTATCTAAATTATGACACACGTACGCTAATAGAATTGGGAGAGGATATTTCTAACTATTATCAAAGTAGTCTTGGAGTTTCATTTTTCAGATTTTATGACTCCGGTAATTGTGAAATGCTGGACCAAAATCTTGATAGCGAAGGATTATTTAATTTGGAAAGAGAAGAAAATGGGTGGTACAACGTGTTTTTAAGCCTTGTGCCTGATGGTAATCTCCTCTACCTGAGAGTTAATTTGACCGAGTTGAAAGGCATGGTTATGCTGTCACATATGAATGAAAATAGTTATTTGCAGTTAAGCGAATATGAAAATTACATTTATCCCAAGGTTACGGAAGATGGTACAAAAATCGCTTTTTTAGGCGATAATGAAGACAGTATTATTATTGTAAACAGCTCCGAATTAGCAGCTCTTGAAAATTAAAGGGTAATGTGTGAATCTTATCCTGGCCTGGGAAAGCCCTGTTTTTGTGTATTACTTAAATATCATGGCATAGTAAAACATTTTTAAAAATTTCAATATATCTCTGCTTATCAAAAATCCTATGAGTTATGAATTTTCCGTTTATAATTATATTAAAAGTACCATATGGAGATGGTGCATTTTGAGCCTCTATATAATTATCAATTCTATGAAACTTAATTTCTTTATCACACTCTTTTGCTGCATCGCTAATGTTTTGTATTGCATAATCTATTATCGGGCACTGGTCTGAATACAGCACTGTTATTCCATCACCATATGCTAATGCTCTATCCTCCCAACCACTATTAAATGTTGGTAATGGTGCTTCCTTAAATTGTTTTACAAGTAATTCGAAGTATGGTGGTGCTTTATCTATTTTCTTAAATCCATTCTTTATAAAATATTTTTTATCATTAACCCAAGGTTTGCTACTTGTAACAATTACAATATGAATACGGCGCATATAATTGAACACATGAGGCGTTAAGGTTGAACACCTGCGATTTTCCAGGTTAAAAACCGAGTTTATCGCTTTGGTTTTCTAAGGAGAGTGATTTTATAAGGCTTTCGAGACTGTTCAACTCGCGTGCCGTATTCACAATACCGTTTGTATGATCAGAATCTTTCATACACTCATTAAGCAGCAAATTTCCGTAACCATTTCGTGTTTGATTACGTAATATCTGCAAACAATGAATTACGGTATAACCATTTGCGTTGACTGCCCTCCAAGTGTATTCCCCTGGGATATATTCTATCATACCTGTTTTTAGCCCTTCCGCATTTACAGATATTTTAATGCGCAGTCCTTCATCATATCGTTTTCTATACCATTCAAATTTCTTAATCCTACCTTCTCTGAACCGTGCCTCATTGCCACATAAAACGCCTATTTCGAGAATATTACTTGGTGTAACCTCGATAACTCTTGCTGTATTCATTACACCTCACCCTTTTTAACCATATCACATTATTCATGACACCTGTATGTCATATTTTCAAGCGAAGACGCATTACAGTATATTCAATAAATGATCTCCACCCATTCCCCCAGAGTTGCCACCGGTCTAAAATTATAATTACCGACTGCAGCTACTCTGAACAGCTCCGGCCAATGTCCGTTTTTGCATCACATATCATTATTCTAAAAACTGGTTTCCGGATGTTATGCTACACAGAAATATCTGAATATAACTAATCATCGCCATTGTACCAGTTCCTCTATCGGTTTCCTTGGTCTCATACCAGGCATTTCATCAGGAACTCCTAGAGAGACTGCCGCCACCATAAGGCCGTCCTGTTGAAAATACTTCACAAGTTCTTCATATGCGAAGTACACATCACATATCCATAACGATCCCAATCCGATTTCCACGGCAGATAACAGCATGTTTTGAATAGCCGCTCCGATTGATTGAACAAAAGCCAGATCATATAAGGACTCTAGTAAGGTCCTTGGAGTTCCAATGTGTGGAATGTCAGGAGAAAATATAAAAACTGTAGCTGGTGCTTTTCTCATTATAGAAAGAGTATTCCGTGCACTGGATATTATCGCAGGTTGTGTACCGACAAATCTTTCTTTCTCGGATTGATCTATACCCTGTTCCATAACATTACATACCTTATCCCGTTCTATTTCATCCATTACAACAATGAATTCCCATGGTTGTCTGTTTTTCCCAGAAGGTGCAGCACATGCAGAGCTAATGAGCAATTCGATCTGTTGCTTTGCTATCCTGTCAGGCTTGAACTTTCTTATGCTGCGTCTATCTTTGATGGCTTGCGTTACAGTCATCATTTTATAATTAACTATTTCAGACATATGGATCCTCCCTTTTTTGTATCATATAATATAAATATTGTAACTTATAATTTTTTAACCATGATTAAGCATGGATTTTCTTCATCCCACATTTCTGATAGTGTAATTAGTTGCTCAAATCCCACTCCCAAAAAGAACTTTCTTGTCCGTTCATATGGCTCATAACAGGCTTTTTCGCTCAAGGTTTTTACTATTACATACTTACAGCCATTTTGAATCAGATACTCTTCTGCTGCTGTAATCAGTTTTTTCCCAATGCCTTTATTATGATACTCCGGCAGTACTCCACAAACATAAACGTCACCTGTATGTCCATAATGAATTTTAACCGAAATAAACCCAATACAATTATCATCTTGACTTAATGCTATCCAATAAGGAAGTTTTATATCACTTGCTACATATTCACAAAGTGCTTTTTCATTTCCAAACCATTCTGGTAAATTTCTAAGAATTTTCTCTGTATGCAGATATTTTATTTTCTCATCACTTATTTCAACTATTCTTATGTTCATACTCTGCTCCTTTTTGTATCGGCCTGATCCGGCCGCTGGTTATATCCCTTTTTACACCAGCCAGGATGCTCCCGTCAGCATCTCTTTTTTTACACCAGTTGAACCTATACCTGGAACTCTCTTTTTTAGGACCGGCTTCAACTACTCACCGGCTTTTCCCTTTTTGCATCACATAATATTAAGAATATGAATTAATATTCCTACAATTTTGGTTGGAATCCATAAAAGTGTATAATATTCATATCTTCCGGCATATCTAGTCCATGGCTTCCCAATTTACCATCAATTTCATGGCATCCATGATCAGTTAAAAAACTAATCAATGTATTATGCTTTTCCCATGCTTTTCTAGTTGCTATTGCTATTGTGTCAAACATTGATATGTTTTGTTTTAAAACTTCTAGTGATTCCGCGCCTTCCGGTGAAAAACAGTGCATTGCTGCATCATAATTGCCATTATATACAACAATTAAATCATACTCATCTTGTTCTATTAACTCTAACGCCTTTTGATTACATTCATCAGGTGTGTCAAAAATAAAATAATTCATTGTTCGTTCTAAGAAAATCTGAGAAATACTATCGTTGGCAGTTGAAACAATTGCAGGCTTTTTCCCAGCCCTTATAAGTGCATCAAATAGTGTGTCCGTTCTAACTACCGGTTTCTCATATGTTTTAATACCATGAACCTCTGGCATTGCTCCTGTATACATTGATGCAAAGCAAACAGGTGTCACCGATGGCATTACTGAAAGAATCGGCAACCCAATCTGTGTGTGTCTAAAAATCCCATCGAAAAATGATGTATACTTCTGAAAAAGCCAGAGAGCAATAGCATCAGGATTATATATTAGCACTCTATCAGCCTTTTCGCCATGAAAATACTTATCTGCTAATTGAGATATCTCATTTATCGATTTAGCTGCAAATTTTGGTGCAGCAATACCCATAATATCTGTAATTGTTGAAGCCACACCAGTCAAACATATAGTATTTAGAGTTAGCTGTTCAGACATTTTTTCCTCTCATGTCAAATTAGTCTATTTTATATACACCCTGATATTCAGATTTTAGCATTTGTGCAATTTTCCTCATTGCAGTATATACACATTCTTCATCCCAATTATCACAGTTATGATATTTTTCCTCCAACTGAAAAGGCTGTCCTATATTTACTCTCACTGTTGCATGCTGTGGAGTTTCCATACCCATGCCATTCTGGTTAACCGGCAGCAAGAGCTCTGTTCCCTCAAGTGCTATTGGAACAATATCAGCCTTAGAGAGTCTTGCTAATAGTAGAAGCCCCTTTTTCCCTTTATCATGGAACCAGTTCTGCTTCTAGTCCCCTCTGGAAATATCAAAATTGACTCCCCCATACTCAATACAGTTAGAGCTTTTTTGATTGCCTTTCTATCAGCTGAATTTGGGCTTATGGAAATGTGCTTAACTATTTTCATGAATATTGATGTAAAGGGATTTGCGTTCAGCTTTTTGCCTGCTATGAAGGTGACATTATTTTTCTTAAGTACCTTATTGAGAACAATGCCATCCACATTACTTAAATGATTTGCAA
>VEPD01000033.1 GCA_012027035.1 Ruminiclostridium sp.
GAAAATTGTTCAAAATAAAAGATAATTTTTGCAGGTTTTAAAGGCGTGAAAAACCATCAATCCGATATATATCGCCTTTAAAGGAACCTGGGGATATTAAAAGATTGAAACATCCTGAAATATACTATGATAAAGAAAAGACAGACGAAAGATTCAATGCTGTTTCAGAGGTGTTCGATGGTATCCTGCCCGTTGTGTATAACGGTATTACGCAGGTTAATATTGATATTCTTGGTATAGATATTATCGGGATTGTTACAAATCTCCGGGGCATTGAGCAGGTAATGACGGATTTACGATAGACCTGGGTGGCTTCATGAATTGCTCGGCTTTGTAACCGGGGGCGTCCGGAAAAATATCGAATTTTATGAAAAAACGAACTGCTTAAATTAAACAACAGGAATCATTATATCGGGTCCGGAGGTCTTGGATACACAAGAGAGCTTCCATCAGCTTCTTTTAACGACAGACATGTCACATTACGCGATATGTGGGGGCTTGGAATTGCACAGGGGTTTTCAGAAGTCTCGCCTGCTCATCATGAAGAATTTTTGCTTGATTACCAACTGCCCATACTTGACGGGTTCGGCCTTGTTGCATATGGTTGTTGTGAACCTTATACCAGAAAATTCAAGATGCTTCGTAAAATCAAAAACTTGAGGAGAGTATCCGTCAGCCCCTGGTGTGACATAGAAACGGCAGTTGCAGAGCTTGAGGATCGGTTTATATATTCGTGGAAGCCTAATCCATCGATGCTTGCGCAATTCTTTAATCCTGATGAAGTTAGAAGGTATATAAGGAAAACTGTTGAAATATGTAAAGAGTGTATACTGGAAATTATACTGAAAGACACTATTACACTCGAGAAAGATCCGGAAAGACTGAAAACATGGATTGCAATTGCGAAAGATGAAATCAATAGATTATTATAAATTATAAATTGGGAGATTTGTATCTATTGAGCATCTATAATAAATATAGTCAAGTTGCACTTTGACTTTTTATTTCTTCCGGTTTGCGATATAATGTAATAGAGTAAGGTAAAATTACAGGTTTTCAACTATTAGCATTTCTGAAGTACTGAAAATATTACTTCCGGTTTTTCTTCAAATGCTGGCCGGATGGACTGCATTAGCAGAAACTTATAGCGGAAGTTATATTTTCACCAGTGCCCGGTATCTATATCGCGATGAGGTTTAAGGAGGGTCGAAAATGAAACATTTTTCTATTTTCCGGTTTGTCAAAAAGTATTCTTTTCGAGTTATTATCAGCCTTTTAGTGGTGCTTCTTCCCATGTTTCTTTTCAATATGACGTTTTTTAAGTATTTCCGGGATTACCAGTATAATCAATTGATTTCTCAAAACCAGACTATTGCTCATCAGGCAAAAGACGCACTGAATATTGTCCTGCGGAATATCGAACGGGGAATTTTAAATCTGTCCATTGTAAATTACGTGGAAGTCGAAAAGAAAATCGATATGGAGGGTTACTATATAAACCAGTTGTTGGATAATATGAGCGGTATAATTACGGCAAACGAATATATTGATTCCATATATTATGTTAACATGCAAAAGAACAAAGTCGTCGTCTCAAATTATGGGATTACGGATATGGGATTTATTAACGAACACTTGAGGAAAAGGCTCAATGACCGGAATGAAATCACATATACCGAGATGTGGAAGAATAAAAATGGTGTGGATATAGCCTCCATAATTATAAGAGAAGACCTTTACCGTTTTTCACCCAGGGTAGTTGTTTACAATCTGAACATTAAAAAACTTTATGACAACTATATAAATGCTTTTGGACCATATCAGAATGGGGTAACGGCATATCTGTTTGATGAGAAGGATAACCTTCTTGCACCGATTGATGAATCCTCCTACGATTTATCCGAATTAAATAGAATAAGCAAGATGGACGGCGATATTATAAAGTATGAATTATCCAATGGCTGGTACATTGTTATGTCATATGATAAAGATATTATACTGAAGCCGTTATCAGACATTTTACTAAAAATGCTATTAATTTTTCTGCTTGTAGTCCTGTTCACCTCCGTACTTGTTTATTTGGCCGGAAGGAAAATTTACCGCCCGATAACAAATTGGCTGGCTGTTTTCAACATTGTTGACCAGTCTCTGGATTCCAGTGATATCGATATTCTCGACAATACACTACAAAAGCTTATTAGTACCAATCAGGAAATGGAACAAAAAAATATACATATTGCAAAAAAGCTAAAAAACTTCAATATAGGTAATATAATGCTGTCGAAACCGATACCTTTCGATTATTCATCGGAGGAATACAAGGAAATCAAGCTGGTTGTTGTCCTAAACTTTACGAATACGCATGGACTTGGTGATTTTCAATTTTTATGGGATAATGAGCTTATTGATGAGGTTGAATTGATAAAGGAAGATGTTTTCTGCTTCAACAATACAGATAATTTGGAAGTAGCGGTATATGCCGAGGCAAAGAGCAAGCATCTGCTGGATAAACTACTGAAGGTAATTATTGAATACTCTGATACTAAAACAAATGTTAAAGCCCTGGTAGAATATGAATATTTTTCTGATATCAATATGCTGCATGAAGCCTATGACAGATGTTCCATGGCAAACAGGAGAAGGCTGTATGCTATGTTGTTTGATTCCAGCATGACTTATGCTCATAATAGTTTACAAGTGATGGAGAATATTTTCAACACCGGTATTTCAGAAGGAGCCAGATATCTGCAGAAGAGCTTTGACAACGATGTGATGACAGATTTTGAAAAAAGGGTTTACCGGATCAACCTCTTTATCACAATATATGAGATATTGAAAAAAAATGACATGAAGACAGATAATATATTTTACCGGATGCTTTTAGATGGACTCAGAAGCGTTGACCGCAAAGAAACCCATATTTTCCCTGAAGTGGATATGCTTGCACAGAGGACAAGCTTGATGGACGGAAAGGTAATACCTTTTGGGGACCAGCATATGGGTAAGTATAAAAGCCTCATTAAAGAATTCATAGAGAAAAACTATGAAAAAAATGTCAGTCTGGCAGAGCTATCGGAATTATTGGGAGTATCCAAGCAATACCTTTGCAGTATAATCAAGAAAATATACAATGAAACATTTGTAGATGTGTTAAATAAATACAGGATTGAAAAAGCAAGAAGCATTCTTGTTCAAACCCATCTATCGGTTGAAGAGATTGCAGTTCAGGTAGGATTTATGAACCGGAGCTATTTTACCAATGTATTTAAAAAGAAAATGGGAGTGACGCCTGGAGAATACAGGAATTTCCAGACATAAATCCGATAAAGGGCACAATTGAGGCCATATGTATATTTTTTTAAACTCTTGGACACAGAATTCATATTTTATGAATTCTGTTGCTTATATATTCAGATTATTGTATTTCCCGAATTACAACCAATTAGTATAATGAAATCAGTGGTGCACCACTTGTCGATTAAATTGCAGTATTTTCTTCAATTCGAATGATGAAATGTTGACATTCCATTTTATCAAGAAAAGGAGGTATACATTTTATTCAATGTTTAATTTTCTAAAATGCAGTAGACCAAATCTTAAAAGGAGGATTCTATATTTATGAAAAAGTCTATTAAAGTTATGTCTTTGCTGCTTGCTTTATGTTTTGTTGTAACTTTGGCAGCATGCGGTGCAAATTCGGATGGTAAAAATGCAAGTCAGACTACAAGCGCAGCACAAGGCTCTTCAGACGCAACCACTGCTCCGGCCGCAAATGAACCTGTCAAGCTCACATACCTTATGGAAGATTGGGGAACAATTAAAGGATCTGCTGATGAAAAGCTTGTACTGGAAAGAATCAAGGAAGAAACCGGTGTAGAGCTGATACCTATTGCAATTCCTTCCGAGGGATATGATGACAAGGTCAATCTGAAATTTGCCGCTGGAGAAGATTTTGACCTTTACAGAGAGGCCAATGCCGGTAGCGGTAAGCCCTGGAAAGTCAACGAGCGTTATGCCGACGGTTTGATAAAGTCGCTCAGCCCTTATATTGATGAATACGGTCCGCTCTTTAAAGATGAAACTGTGATGCCGAAGGATTTCCTTGCTTCTGCTACTATTGATAATAATATAGTAGGTATGCCTTATGGACAGGCTCTGGGCTCAAAGTACGTAATTACAGTCAGAAAGGACTGGCTGAATAAGCTGGGACTGTCGGAGCCGGCGACAATTGAGGAATACCAGGCTTTCCTTGAAAAAGTAAAGGAAACCGACCTGAATGGAAACGGTCAAATGGACGAAGTCCCATTATATACGGGCGGCTGGGTTAATGGACCGCAGTGGAAGGAAATCTTCCTGGTACACGGAGGAAATGATTGGATAGATGAAAATGGCGGCTACAATGCTGCAATTCTTGACCCTAATTACAAGCTGATGTTAAAAACACTGCAGGATTGGTATAAAAAAGGCCTGATATGGAAGGAAGCATACACCGCCCAGCCTGAACAGGCCCGTGAAATGTCAGCGAAAAATCTTGTTGCTTCCTATGGATTCTGGTGGTCTGAGCCTGAATATGCAGCAATGAATTTCAGAGCATCTGTTCCTGAGGTAGAGAATGTCGTTATTCTGCCGAAAGGCCCGGGATTGAACAAGAAGCTTCAGGAGAAAAGGCCTTTTGGATTGCTATTGGTAACCAGTAAGTGCAAAAATCCCGAGAAGGCTGTAGCGCTTATGAACTGGGCTCTTACAACGGATGGCGCCAATACGCTTACTTATGGTATCGAAGGAGTACACTGGCAGTATGGAGATGTGGAAAAGAAATCTGTCAATCTTATGGGCGTTGTGAACAACGATGCTTCAAAAGCCAAATACTATGCTCAATATGCGCTGTTCGGCGGATTGCCAAATATACCGTTTGTAAACAACATTTTCAATTATTATTATTCTGCTGTCGTTAAGACTGTGAATAGTTTTCCTCAGGAGGAATTTCTTGGAAAAGATTTTGTGTATAACGATGCCAATTGGGAATCCAAGAAATATATCAACGACATGGAAACATTAATAAAAGAGAATGAACAAAAAATCATAATGGGTCAGACCAGCGCCGATGAATGGGACAATGTAATCAAAAAATGGCGTGAAATAGGCGGTGATATATTCCTGAAAGAAAAAGGCCAGGCTTATAAAGAATTGTCTGCAAAGGCAGGAGCTAAGTAATATTGGCTTCAGCAGATACAGGCTGGTTTGTTATACAGGCCAGCCTGTACTGCTGTAAATTAGCAGGCAGCTTTACATGATAGGAGATGTAACATGACGAAAACCAATATTTGGAATATACTGAAAAAATATAAAATGCTTTATCTGCTGCTTCTGCCGGGCATTCTCTACTTTGTTGTTTTCTCCTACCTGCCCATGTATGGGATTGTGATTTCATTCCAGGATTACAAACCCGCCACAGGGTTGAGGGGTATGCTTCAAAACCCTGAATGGGTAGGGCTTGAACACTTTACAGACTTCTTTAATTCATATTACTTTGCCCGTATATTAAACAATACCCTTGCTATCTTTTTTCTAAAACTACTGTTCGGCTTTCCAGCGCCCATAATACTTGCACTGCTGCTGAATGAACTTAAGAACAGGGTGTATAAAAAGGTAGCGCAAACCATAACATATATGCCGCACTTTTTATCCATGGTAATCATAACCAGCCTTGTGGTAACATTGCTCAATCCTACCAATGGTGTTATCTATGAGATTATTAAGTTATTGGGAAAGGACCCGGTGTTTTTTCTGGCGGATAACCGGTATATCAGAAGCATTCTTGTTGTAATGAGCGTATGGGCGAGCGCCGGTTGGGGAAGCATACTATACCTGGCGGCATTTGCAGGAATTAATCCTGAACTGTATGAAAACGCTCAAATAGAAGGGGCAAATAAGATACAGCAAATTATCTATATTACTTTACCTTCAATAGCATTCATAATAAGCATTTTATTGATTTTAAACATGGGCAGCGTTTTGAACTATGGATTTGAGGATATCCTGCTGCTATACAGCGCTCCTGTTTACGAAAAGGCGGACATCATAGATACCTTTATTTACAGGGAGGGCCTTCTTAACAGCCGATACTCATATGGTGCGGCTATTGGCCTTTTCAAGAATGCAATAGGCCTTGTAATGGTACTTTTAACAAACTTCTTGGCAAAAAAACTTGGAAATGAAGGGATATGGTAGGGGGTATACTGTTATGATCAAGGCAAGCACGGGAGAAAGAATCTTTAATTACTTCAATATTTTATTCATCGGATTATTTTCGGCAAGCATTCTTTTTCCTTTTATTTGCGTAATAAACAACTCTTTTCGCAACAATACCGATATTGCAAAAAACGGCTTCAGGTTAATCCCTGAAACTATACGGCTGGAAGCCTATAAATTTCTAATGACTGACAGTGACAGAATTGTCAACGGTTACAGAGCCAGCATATTTATCACAGTAGTAGGGACACTGTTGTGTCTGCTTTTTACATCCATGATGGCATATCCCTTCTCCAGAAAGGATCTGCCGGGAAGAAACGTGTTGCTGATGATGGTAGTTGTAACCATGTTTTTCAGTGGGGGACTTATTCCCTTCTATCTTCTAATAAGCGGACTGGGTATGAAGGATTCCTGGTGGGCTCTCATCATACCTAACCTGATAACCCCCTGGTATATGCTGATTTTAAGGAATTTTTTCGGAGAGGTTCCCGTCTCTTTGATTGAAGCGGCAAAAATTGAAGGCGCTTCGGAGGCCACTGTATTATCAAGGATTATTCTTCCGCTGTCGCTGCCTTCCATTGCGTGTATCGGGCTTTTTTATGCCGTAGGCTTCTGGAATTCATGGTTTAATGCAGCCATATTTCTTGACACCCGGGAAAAGTACCCTTTACAGCTTGTGCTGCGAATGATCATTAAGACTGCAAACATGGAAGAACTGTCAAAAAGGGGATATGATATATCCAGAATAGCCGTATCCGAGGCGAATGTCAAGGCGGCAGCCATAATCATGACAGTTGCCCCGATTTTATTCATATATCCTTTTTTGCAAAAGTACTTTGTAAAAGGCATGTTTCTCGGCTCCATAAAAGGATAATGAATTTTAGGACAATAGAAGTAACGCTGCCCGGTTTAGGGCTGATATTTTGACTAATACTACAGCGCAAGTTACAATACAATATCAGCATTTATGCGCCTTACAGAAATATCGCGAATGCTTCAACGCGTTATTTCTGTATGGATGAATTGGAAACTTGCGTTGTAGTACTAATGAAAGGGTTGAATAATATGAATTTGAATGAAAAATATTACTATCCTGGGCAAGAAAAGACAATTTTATTTTTTGACGACTGGCTGATCCAGGAATATCGGGGACTTGAGAGGGTATGGTTTACGGCGGAGCCCTGGCCGGGATATATACCTTCGCAGGACCCGCTTTTACAGTCTTCATTCAGTGTACCTACGGTAACACTGAATGAAGAAACAGGAGAATGGAGGATGTGGGCGGGGGGGAGCCTGGATATTTCCCGGGGAGACGAGGGGTTTGGCTTATACCTGTACCACTCAGAGGATGGAATGGAATGGAAACCCTGTTTTCAGGATCCGCTGGTGGATAAAAAAGCTTCGGAGCGTGCATCTCATTTGGTTTTCAGCGGGGAATACGCCGGAGGCGGCCCCCCATTTTATGATGAACGCGAACCTGATCCCAGGAAGCGGTATAAACTGACTTACAGCGATCTTTCCTCGAATCCTGTGGCACAGCACACGTGCAGGGTGGCAACATCACCGGATGGCATACATTGGAACATTGACCGCGAGGCTATATGGAATGAACAGCATTGTGACGGGGGCGGGAATATCCAGTATAACCCTTATACAGGGAAATACCAGTTTTTTAACAGACCTATCCTGGGAGACAGGCGGATAGCAATTTATCAGACAAAGGATTGGAAGACCTTTGACAGACCTTTAGTCATCCTGCATCCGGACCCATTGGACCCGCCGATGATAGAATTCTATTGTATGTTCAATATCATTTATGAAGGCTATCATATGGGGCTTCTACCTGTTATGTACGGATCATATCACGATACCACCATTGCAGCGCGGTTCGATGGAAAGGTGGAAACGGAGCTTACATACAGTCTCAACGGTATTTGCTGGAACAGGACGTCAAGGCGGGCGTTTTTACCGGGAAGAGGCTGGGGAGGCAAATGGGGGGTAGACAATTTCAGTTCGGTTTACGGCGCCTGTATGGTCCTGGATAGAGAAGGGTGGATACGCATTTATGCAACTACTCATGTAGGAGAGCATGATGACGGAAAGAAATTCGAAGACCCCACAAAAACTTCATATATGAGTATTTTCAGATTGCGCAGGGATGGCTTTTGCGCACTGGAGACAACTACTGATATGGGGCATCTTACGATGCGCCCTCTCATTTCGCATGGCGGGAAAATCCTTATAAATGCCGTAACTGCACAGTTTGGGAAAATCCGCGCCGAGCTGCGCATGGTCCCCGATAACAAACTGATTCCCGGATTTGAACTGGAAAATTCAGTCCCAGTCAGTGGAGACGGGCATTTCCTGGAACTGAGATGGAAAGAAAAGGATAGCATTGACTGTATTCGCGGCTTACCATTCCGTATATATCTGGAACTCGACCAGGCCCGCATATACGCAATAAGGGTAGATGCAACCTATCTTTTCGGCTATACTCCTGAAACTGATCTGAATGGCAGTTACATTCCGGATCAAATACCCGGATGTGAACCTGGACAGGAGCGCAAGTACGCAGGAATTATCGATTCTGAAGATGGCGAAGGATAAAAAAACAAACAGTGTATTAAGCGCAGATGAAAATACAACTTTGCATATAAGTTTCCGAAAACCCAGTCTATTACGATCAGTGTTTTCAGGAAAATGCGAAGTTATATTTTTAATGCGTTTGTGGCAATTGGAAGCTTGCTTTACCTGTGGTAAGATATAAGCAAAAAGGAGATCAAAAATATGGCTGAATTATTTGGGAAGATAGCAGTTGAATATAATTTGTGTATTGGCGCTGCAATTACAAAATATCAGGGTTCTCATCCCGTAGCATCCGGTAATATTGAGATTGGTCAGAACAAGCCCTTTGAAGATTTATTGAATCTTGAAGGCTCCGAATGGATAATTCGCAGTAATACGGCGCAGGTTGGCAAAAATAGCAACGCGGTAGATCTGCAGATGACTTTCATTGTAGCCAAAGGAGAGTTAAAAGAAGCAAATGTCTCGGTAAATCTTTTTTTCAGCAGGTGGTCACAGGAAAACTATGTGCTGATGCCGGCAGCCGCTTACAACGGAAACCGCTTTGAATCAAGAAGTATGAGCTATCCGCCGCAGCTTGCAAGCGATGCTGATATGGGGCCGGATACCGGCACAATCATAAGTGATGTACCGCGTCTGAATATTCACGAAGGACAGTCGGGAATCCAGCAGCTTACCCGGGATCTTTCTACTCCGGCCGTAGGTTTTTACAGTCCGGGCGATAAAAAAGGCTTCTGGCTTATGACACATCAGGATACATATCTGGGTGATACAGGTATTGCAATTGAGGAAAGCATTGACAGGAGCAAAGCAATCATAACCGTTTCAACGCCGGGTGTACGCCATTATCACAGGTATACCATGTGCAGCACAAAACAAGCATCTGAAGATAAAGGAGCAGACTTTAAAGAAGGAGACAAATTTGA
>VEPD01000267.1 GCA_012027035.1 Ruminiclostridium sp.
AGTGTATCGGTCTCACACCTTATTAAAGCATGTATTTTCCCTTCCGGATTGTTGAGGTACCTTGATGCTAAAACCATCGGATACCTGGGTGATTTTATCTTCCACTCGCTTGTTGTAATGAGGGGTACATGCTTCCAATAGAGCCGAAATTCTTCTAAAATGCCATTCACCTTTTCAGGTAATTCATCTTTATCGCCCGTGATTATAAGATCTCCGTCATTTGGTCCGCCGCAGGCATTCTCACATGACGGTTTTAAAATTAAAGCAACATTAATGTTTTCAGATTCTATCAGAGGAACATGTATTCCCATAAGAAGGCTTAATTCCATCGCAATAATGGACGCCAGCCCCTTTGAATCCGGCCTGCATACAATACACGGCGCATACCCTTCAAGAACTTTTGCCTTCCACTTGAGCACATCTCTCTTCATAATCATGATATCAATTAAAGCAGATGCTCCCGGAGTACGTATAACAATAGTACTTACGGTATCTTCAGAAAGATCCTGACCGGACATCATAGTCTCAAAATGCCCGCCGTGAGTTTGTACAACCTGCGTCCTCCCATCGTGCACAAGCTCTACTTCTGCATCATACGGGATACATCCCCGCCTGACCCATCCGGATATCCTGAATGCTTCGCCGGTAAACAAACGGGATGTCAGAGCGTCTGCCGCATCATAAGTGCAGGCTTGTATCACAGCCGGCCCTTCAGGTACCAAGGCTATATATCCGCCTGAAGCAACAGATATTCCTCTGACAAAGACAGGTTTATTGCCGAAATTGTATATTTTCACACCTGACGGGTCTGTTTTTTGTTTAATATTGATTTCCCGCCCGTTTGCAGTTCTATATACAATAAAAAGCTCACAAAATCCGCCTGGAAAAACATCCGCTTCGCCGCTGTCATCATCTATCTCCAATCTGAATTCAAGTTCGCGCGGCGCTGCTTCTTTAGAAGGTCTTAACACAATAGCCGTTTTCGCATATTTTCCATCGATATCATGATGGAATTCAAGCTCACATAACGGATTTATACAAATCACAGCTTCAGGACTTTTGGATATCCCTGTCCCTTCAACTGAAATTTGTAATTGACTATCCTTAAGCTTCAGTGAATATGTCCCGTCGTTACTCTTAAACCGTTTCAGCTCCATTTCCCCAGACCATGACGGCAGATGGGGCTTAACCCGGATACCATCTTTTAATGGTCTGATTCCAAAGAGGTATTCTATGATTCCTGTAAGTGTACAACCGCCTTCAATAGCTCTTATCGTCTCACCCAACCGCCTTTGTTCGTAAACGTCATAGTATTCAAAATAGGTGCCCGTAGATGAAGCCAGGTCTATTGCAGCAAGCAGAGCACTCTCTCCGGCCGGGCTGTCTGTTTCTGCCAGAGCTGCCAGATACAGGCCGGGGTTCATTCCGGTGTAAATCGGGAAATCCGTTGATGACATAAGCATACTTCCCGGCATGGTGAGATGACGCATTGCCGCACCCAGAGAATAAACACCCTCGGAAGTCCATTTGTTATGAAAACCAAGGAAAAAGCCTATGAGAAGTGTGTTCAGCATAGGTCTTGCATCTTTTGTGCCATCTGAAAAAACGAAGGATGGATGGCATTGCAATTTGTCAATCCATGCATCTGTGACAGCGCCACACATTTCTGCCTCTATAGCTACCAGTTTACCTGCAATATCCTGTCTTTCGCAACCTTTACATGCATCCATGAGGAAACGCATCCCGCATAATGTCAGTATGCTGTTATCTACAGATCCGGCATTGATCCAGAAATCCGGAGTCGTCCAATGATACGTCTCATCGCCGTGAGACATTGATAGCCCACACATTATCCTTATTTCGCACGCGTATTCTACGAGGCTTTGCAGTATGTCATGAACAATGCCGGCATCGCCTGTATAAGAAATATAATCTCTGTATAAAAGCGCTATGTAAAATGGAACCTCATTCTTTTCATTCCAGAATGAAAGATCGCTTGTATCCTTTTTTGATATTGCGAGGTACAGGTTGGAAAGAGTATTGGATCCCATATATTGTTTTAAATCTTCCAGATGCCTGGAGACAAGCTCATAATGTCCGGTACTTAAGAGTCCTTTGAATCCATAATAGTTATCTCTGATATAACTGGCAGTGTAACGGCATACACCCGCATAAAAACCGGTATTTTGCATCCTTTCGGCAATCAGAAGAACCTGAATGCCGTCAATAAGATCTTCAAGCCGCTCATTTCCACATCTGAAATCGAAGGTCATCTCGTGCCGCCAGGCTTCAACTGTATTTGTTAATACACTCTCCATACCGGCAGATTTGATATCTTCAATGTATTTAGCAGCCGATATTGAATCATTGCCAAGGGAAAAATAAAATGGAAATGTCACCGATTCCCCTTCTATTAATTCAGGAAGGCCTACCTTAATCCACGAACCGCTCACCGCATATCCAGGCAATTTTCCTATCTCCGCAGTTCCCTGTGGTGATTTTACAACTAATACGTTTTTATTTGCAGACTTCTCGAGTTGTCCATTAATTGCCTGCAATGAAGTATCCTTTAAAAAACAGTATAGCTGTCCATTGTTGAAATTATTCTTAGCCTTAACGGTTACCGATCTTATAATAATAGGAAGTAAAGGAACAAGGGGTGCAAAGTCTGTAATCTCAACCGAAAGCTCATCAGTTTCACATGTTGTCACCCAGATATCCGTTTTCCTGATTCTTCTGGCAATACATGAAGAAAAGTCACTTGCAAAGCTGCCATGTCCGTTTTTGTAAATAACAAAATCCTGAGCCGGGATCAGTTCCATATGTCCTTTAAAAGCAGCCTCACCAACGCTTGATGCCATATTAAGCACACGGTCGCTTATTAATTCATCGTTAATTACTTGTTCAAGCGCTTCCGGTGTACGACAACTGTTCAGAAAGCTCATTGATGCTATAAAAGGAAGGCCGTTCACCGACTTCCACCCAAATACCCCCGACACCAGACCATTTCCAATGACAAACCCGTCATGCCTCTCAGGTATAAATCTATTCCCACACTTGCGAAAAGGCGAAGCAAACGGCACCTGTTCATGCTTTTGAACACAGAAACCACTATAAACCGAATATGTGCCTTCCTGATTTATTAACATAGACGCCATCCCCTCAGGTTCATCTCTATGCTTTCAGAGATTAAACCAATTGCTTAAGCCATAAGTCTATCAATGATTCCATTGGTTTTAAATATCAGGACTATAAACTATGTTAATAGCATTAGCATGCTTTTTTTGCCAGGAATACAGTTTTTTCCCTAAGCATATTATTTTTCCTGCTTACATATATATCCGACAACTAAAATATTGTTCGAAATGTGCCGCAGTCTCTATACTCCGCCACATAACGATTTCCCCCCTATCCAATTAACTGTTGGTGACGTTAAAAGAAGTGTCTATACCATAATCAGTTTTAATAATTATACAAGATATGACTTATAAAAAAATTACACATATTCCAGAGATATATTATACTCTTTCCACAAAAACTGCTTTGCCCTCTATTTCTTAATGTCATTTGACGATTCTGTCCTTCATGTACTCGTTCCAGACATTCTCAAACCAGCTATTCTCTTCTGGAATCGGCCTTACAGGCATCCATTCCGTCCGGCAGCAGAAAGCCCCGCCTTTCTTTTCAAGGCTTATTTCACATACCTGCTTTATAAGCCTGCCGTCGTCTATCGAATACCGTAACTCTTCAGGCAAGCCCTGTGCTGGAAGCCGCCCGGAGGCGTCCCTTATCAAATACGAACCACGGCTTTTGCCGCCCTTTTTGATATATTCTCTGATGGCGGACAGGTATACAAACTGCGTTATAAGCATATCCCTAGCCCTGAATGCATCTGGCAGGTCGTTTACACTAAGCCCTTCTATATAACAGTCAAAATTTGTTAAATCCTCACCGCATTCCATAATGGCTGCTTCCACATCATCGCTATTCCGGATATGTGCTCCGGCTCTGCTCATTCTGGCACGCAGCCTGGAAACAAGCTTATGCAGATACATAGAGCCCCGTTCTACGTCTGGTACCGGCAATGCCTGCTTTATATCGCTTTTTGATATTTTAAGCAGATTAACTGCTCTATCAATCAAGCCCGCTACCTGAGAAAATACCGTCCCTGCAAAAGAATCAAGCCTCTGAGGCTGCTGTCCGTAATTGGCACAGATATACTGGGCTGACCTCAGGCTGCCTGCCTGTGTTGAGTTAAGTGCACTTCCGCCCGGCCTGTAAACGCCAAAACTGCCATTGACCTCCCCTACCGGGAAGAAATGCTTAACATTGCTTTCCCACCAGCAATTGCCTGCCAGCCCGCCATTGTTATGTTGGGCGCATACAGCAATTTCAAGGTATTCCCGGGTCAAGTCTATCCCGTGGTCCATGTACAGGTCTATGGCTGGTTTGTTCATTTTTTTTAACCTTTCTACGGGCGTACCGAACAAAGCATCCGAATTTTCAAGGTACTTATAGGCCTCTCTCCCCAACAATCCGAAGTCCAGCTGTTCTTCTCCGCAAGCCCATCCCGGGTTGTGCATAAAATCAAGGAACACCCGCCGCCCTTTAATCTGAGTCTCTTGATATACAAGGATGTCGATGAGGGAAGAAGCGTAATTCTCTATTTTCCTTGGATCAAAAGGCCATTGGTAGCCTTTGAGGAAAATGGCGTCCAGCATCCTGCTGCGAGTGTCAAAATATTCATCCAGGAATTCCTTTCCATCGCTCCCATCCTGATTTGCAGACAAATATCGCGGTATAACCTGCTGATAGGTACCAGATAGGTTCCAGCGAAATTTTATCGATGCAATGCCGAACTGCGATTCAGTCAGGTTGATGCCAGCGACCCCTGCTTCAAAAGCTATCCCGGAGGCGCCGGTCTGGCTTTCCGGATAAACCGACGCCTGATACATACCGGCCGGTCCACCGGTCGCATATACAATGTTCGTGCAATTGAAAATGGTGAACCCCATATGGGGCTTTTCAAGCTCCCGTATGTTCAAAGCCACAAGTCCCATGGCACGGATCTCGTTGTCCCGTTTTTCTGTCAGTATCCCAATAGCAAGGTATCCGTCAAAAATCTTTATATTCTTAGCCTTCACCTGCGCTTCGAGTTTCTCCGTCATAAACCTGGAGGTCAGAGGGCCTGCCGATGTTGCCCGCTGCCTTGGGTCATGGTCTGTTTTGTATCCTATGTATTCCCCATACCGGTTATGCGGGAACGGAACACCGATTTCCGCCAGCTTGTAGAAACATTTGGCTGATAGGGCTGCTTCCACCAATGCTACATCCCCGTGACGGCTGCCGCCTTCGAAAAGCGTCCTGGCCATCTCCATGACTGAATCAGGAGCTTCGCCCGCCAATGTAAGCTTGTAATAAGTCTGTTTGTCCGAGCCGGTATTCCTGGAGGTTCCCATATTGACTCCCTCCGTTATGATAGCTATATCTTTCTGTCCAAGGGAATACAGGCTATCTGCCGCATTGAAACCAGCGGCCCCGCTGCCCACGACGACGGTATTCAGACTGTACACATCAATTTCGAGTCCTTTTATATAAATTTTTTCTTTGTTCATCCCTTAAAGTCTCCTTATATGAAATCCACCGTCAACATTTATTACTTCACCGGTTGAAAAACCCAGTTTTCCCGAACACAGCACCGAAACAGCATTTGCGATATCTTCAGGATACCCCCAGCGTTTTATCGGCGTAAAGCCGCTCTCAATCATCCGGTCATACTTCTCCTTTACCACTGCCGTCATATCCGTCAGTATTATTCCAGGCCGGACCTCATATACATTTATCCCATACTCAGCCATCCTATCCGCAAAGAGAGTCGTTATCATGCTCACACCTGCCTTGGAAATGCAGTATTCACCACGCTGAACTGAAGATGTGTAGGCAGAATTTGAAGAAATATTCACTATCACCGGTTTCATATTCTCATATTCATTTATTTTTTCAACCATGGAATTGGCTACCCGTTGTGTGAGGAAAAAGGTGCCCTTTAGGTTGACGCCCAATACAAAATCCATACTTTCTTCGGTGGTCTGCAGTATATCCATTCTCACTTTAGGTGCCACTCCTGCATTGTTAACCAGGATATCGATCCTCCCGAATGCCTTCAGCGTTTTATTCACTATATCCCTGCGACTTTCATCCGATGTGATATCCGCCTTGATATACAGCACTGCTTGTCCGGCAGTCCCGACTTTTTCCATATTGTCGGATACCTTCTCTTCGTCGAACACATCTGCAATTACAATAGCACAGCCTTCAACAGCCAATTGTCTCGCAATTGCATTTCCTATACCCCGTGCCGCACCTGTTACAATTGCTGTTCTAACACCCTTCATATCTGTTTCTCCTTTCAGACATAATATTGTTTGTATACCGGAGCATAGACCTGAGCGTCTCTGACGACGCACCCGGCCGTTCCTCCTGCACGTAAAATATCCGAACACTTGCTACAGCTGATGCAGCATTTCTTCGAGTCCATGGAACCATTAGCCAATATGTCTCTGGCAAATCCTGGGTAGGCAAAAGCTTCCCTGCCGAATCCCGCTATAGTGACCAGGCCTCTTTCAAGACATCCTGCAGCAAGATTCGGTGCATATTGTCTGAGCCAGCTGTAGCCTGTACCAACAATACTGACATCCGGATAGGCCAGCTGTATCTCGCCGATACCTTTGACAAGCCTTGCTACACCGGTCAGTGGTTTTTCCTCCGGGATGTAACCTCCCACGTCGTAAGGTCTGTTCACATGAGGGTTGTAATAAGGAGTCCCCATAGTGAGGTTGAGGATTTTTACATTCCTTTGCCTGAGAAGTCCGACCAGCTTCAACGGCTCGGTGGAATCCAACCTAAGATAGTCTTCGATGTCTACACCCCAGCCATAAGGATAGGGTATCCCGTCGTATATATTTAATCGGGTTGTCACAATGAAGCTGCTCCCGAGCCTTGAGCTTATACGGTCGACGACATTTAACAGAAACCTTGTCCGGCCTTCAAAATTACCGCCATACCGACCTTCACGGTTATAAGCCGACAGAAGCTCGCAATTGAGATAACGATGGCAGCATTTAACGTCTACCCCGTCAAACCCTGCATCCCTTGCCAGTATAGCCGCTTCTTCAAATTTTCCCTCCAGTCTTTCAAGCTCTTCATCGGTAATAACGGGATAATCCGGTTCAAGGTTCAGTCTCTGGTTCAAATAGGGATTATGGTATGCAATCACTGGCGCAGGTTTGCCTTCAGGCTTGCTGAACCGCCCTGAATGGGTCAACTGCATTATGCAAACCGGTCTTAGGCTATTCTCTGATTCAGCACTTGCAACTTCTCTGATTATATCTGTCATCTTTCTGAAAGGAGCGGTGTTTCCGGAATGTATCCATAATTGTCTGGAAGTTGCTCTTCCCTCCGGCACAACAGCCACAGCCTCAAACCAGATCAGTCCTGCCCCACTACCGCTAAACCGTCGGTACCTTCTGACCGTCAATTCTCCAGGACTGCCGTCCTTTTCTCCGTCGCTGCCTTCCATGGGATGGATGGCAATGGAATTGGGTATTCTAAAATCACCAATATCCACCAGTCTACTAAGAACATTAGTGTTTTGTGAAAACGGCAGATTTAAACCCAGCTGCCTGCTTTCTTCTATAACATCTTCCAGGCATGTATATTCAAATTTTTTAAATGACATACTTTCTCACCCCTTCAATATGTGATATAATTTAGGTCATAAAATCGCTTCTATTTGTGATTGTAATGCTAACACTCGTATAAATATATAGATTGTTTTGTCAAATAGTTAGCTTTTTTTGTCTTCTTTGTATTGCAGGCATTGCGGGAGGTATACATTGATAAGTACTAAGGAATGCAAAATTGCTTATATGGGTGAAATGACAGCCGTGTATGAAGAAACTGAAGAAAAGCTTAGTATAGGAAATCATTTTCATAATACTTATGAGCTTATTTATATCATTGAAGGAAGAGCAAGCGTTGAAATCAATTCCAAGAAGTATGAAGCAGTACCTGGAAGCTTAATATTCATAAGTCATCTTGAGTCTCATGAATTGGAGATATTGCAGTATCCTTATAAACGCTTCTATCTGCTTATCAAGCCACAGCTATTCCAAAACATCATTATCGATCCGCGTCTATCCTCCATCTTCAAACACCGTCCGGATGATTTCAGTCACGTAATTCAACTGAATGAAGGTGAAGACAGTACTATCACGTCGCTTTTCGCCCGGTTAAGGGAGGAATTGGATTCAGGTCTTGATTTCAGCCTGATGGGGGCATCGGCGTTGCTGCAGCTTCTATTTATCCGTCTTTACAGGAGTTACAGGGAAAGCTTCCCGTTGACTGATCTTTCACGTCCAACGAGCGCAATACACCATGTGCAGAAATATATAGACGAACATTTCCTTGAGCCCGTTACTTTAAAAGAAGTCTCCAGAATATTCTTTATCGATATGTACTATCTATCCCGCCGATTTAAAAAGGTCTGCGGTTATTCATTCAAGGAATATCTGATACTCCAAAGGCTCTCAAGAGCGAAGTATCTGCTGGTGGAGAGCAGCCTGAGTATAACGGATATCTGCACAGCAACAGGGTTCAACAATATCAATAATTTTATCCGCATATTCAAAAAAAATGAAAGGGAGTCCCCATTTCAATACAGAAAGAAATATAAGTAAACCTAAAAAAACATAACTTGATTCTTATAAAGTTTATGATTGCCATACGTTTGTGAGCCCTACAGTTAATACAATCGACCTGTATTTCATTTTTTAGCTAAATAGGGCTTCCTTAATGGCATTAAAACCCGCATAAACACTGGATTTGGAGTACATTTTAATGGATTTTTTCTTAAAAAAGTGTGCACTTGGGAGATTCAGAAATGTACAAAAGTAGCGAAAAACAAATAATGATACCGGATGACTTTTTCTTACCATTTGGAGGAAAACTCAACAAGGAGAATCGTTGGGTCAAACTTGCCAGTATAATTCCATGGTGGGACTTTGAGGATAAGTACAGAGAAAATTTCAAACCATCCCACACTGGGGAACAGGCATTTTCAGTGAGAGTAGCACTTGGGACATTGATAATCAAGACAAAGCTTGGAGTTTCTGATGATGAAACTGTGAATCAAATTGCCGAAAATGCATATTTACAATACTTTTTGGGATATCTCAAATTTCAGGAAGGACTACCGTTTGCATCTTCCCTGATAACACATTTTCGTAAGCGTTTCAGTGCAGATATTTTGAATGAAGTGAATGAGAAAATTGTGTTGGCAGCAAGACCGGTAAAAAAGGATAATGATGAAAACCCACCAACTTCTAATGGTGGATCGGGCTTACAGGATGGCGAAGGAGTGAATTGCAAGAAATCAGGCAAACCGGCTACCACTTGGCAAATTCGGTTTCAAGAATATAAAAGAGCCGCCGTTAAGGAAGCCCTAAATAGTTTAATTGCTTTATTTTTATTATATTTTATTGTGTACCAAATATAAATTTGAGTGAATTTACATAAAGCTCATTGATGCTGCATATAACACAAAAGCCACCCCCCTAAAGAGTGGCTTTTGCACCAATACATTAAATAATAAACTTCCACCTCAACATCATCCCACCACTGTTGCTTCAAAACCGGTTTCCCAATCGAGCAGCAAACGCTATTACAAATGATGCGAGGGTCTTCAAAACCGCATTTATTTTTATCCCATTTCCCCTATTTCTTTATTGCCGCCTGTGCTGCGGCAAGTCTTGCTATCGGCACACGGAAGGGCGAGCAGGAAACATAGTTCAAACCTGCCCTGTGACAGAATTCAACAGAAGAGGGATCTCCGCCGTGCTCGCCGCAGATACCCAGCTTGATGTCAGGTCTGGTCTG
>VEPD01000497.1 GCA_012027035.1 Ruminiclostridium sp.
CGTAGGTGTAGAGGTTTAAACTTAGCGGATTCCTAATGTCACCAGTGTAACCATCCTCCGATAACATGCGTGAAGTTGCAGGGTCATAATAACGGGCGCGTAAGTAAATCGTCCCCGTCTCCCTGTCAAAGTACTCTCCGCTATACCGGAACACATTTGTATCATTATTGTCAATGTTCTTCTCATTACCAAAAGCGTCATAGTCGTAACTCTTTACAACATCACCTGTGCTATTAGTTAATTTTACCACATCTCTGTGCCCGTTGTACAGATAGTAAGTGCGCGTTCCAGAGCCATTTTCTGCGGCAATCAGGTTGATGCCTCTGATATATTTGTTTGTTACAACTCCTGCTCCGTCAAGCTCCAATGCAATCTGGTCACCATCCCTTTAATGATAAAAAGACAACAACTTATATCAGGAATATAACTTGAATTTTATAAAAGCCTTTATATTATTGGTTTTCAAGGTTCGCATCATTTTCCACCTTGGAAAAACCAAGCTTGTTCCAAGGTCACCTTGCTCCAAGGTTGGTAAAAACAAGCTTGGAGATAACAAGGTCATTACTTGGTTTTTAGTATATCAAAAGCACTATGCTTATTCCATAAAAACGCAAAAAAATAACCAACTTATTAAAAGTCAGTTATTTATTAAGGGGGCATTTGTTAAACGTGCAGAACCGTTTTAACTTCATTTTCATAACCATATTTCTTCAAAAACTCTACAAGTGCTATCTGTACGATTTCCCTTTGTGATAGATTATGCTCGTTGCTATACTCCTTTATCATTTGGTCAAGGGTGTGGGGAATATCAATTGACTTTGTGACACTCAATCCATGTAGCTTATACCTTGGGACAATTGCATCCTCTGCCTTATCAGAAGCATTAAGAAGCTCGGCAAGCCTGTCCCTGTTTTCGTCTATAAGCTTTAAAAGCTCGCTGTATTTCTCCATGCAGTCGCAGGAATTGGAGCTTTTAATTTCAATATCCTTCTTCGGTTTCTGTTCTGTCTTGATTGTTTCTGCTTTTTCCTGCTCCGGCTTTGGCTCACCTGTCACAATTATTTTTATATAATTCTGTTTGGCGTTATCCCATGTATACCCTTTGGACTTTAAATAATCAGCCATTTCCTGATAACTGCCGAAACGAAGGCTTTTAGCAATCTCTTTCCCATCCATTTTCTGCTCAAACATTGATATGATAGAAGCTACCCTGCCTGTCGGCGTTTCCTCAATCACATCGGGAATATCCTGTTTCGTACCTTTTACAGCATATAGCCCTTTTTCATAGTTCCATTCAAAGCCTTGGTTATGAGCAAATTTAGTAAGACCGCCTACATGCGAATAGCCTAATTCCTTTGCTATTTCACTTCTTGATTTGCCTGTAGCGGCAAGGTTGTTAATCAATTCAATTCTTTTTTTAGGATTATCGCTATATGCCACACTCATTTTATCTATGCCCCCTTATGCCCTTAAAGCATATTTACAGCCCTTTCAAGCTCCTCCATGTCAGTATGCAAGTATATACTTGTTGTCTCTAATGAATCATGTCCCAATAGCTTCTGTACCCTGAATAAGTCAACGCCACGCTCTAACAAGCCGCTTGCAAAGCTATGTCTTAACACATGGGGCGTTATTTGCCTCTCTATACCCAACTTTTCTCTTGTTTCTCGTAAAACCCTTGTAACTGTTGTTTTTGATATTACCCCTTTCCTGTAGGTGAAAAGCCAATCACTGCCATTATCAAGCCTGATGTTATTCAGATAGTCGGCAAGTGCCTTTTTGAGTTTTTCATTTATGGGGATTATTCTGTCTTTTTTGCCCTTACCTTCCCTGACATAAATATGCTCACGCTCCATATCCACATCTTTAATTTCAAGGTCTACAGCCTCACTAATCCTTAAACCTGTATAAAACATTGTATAAAGAGCGGCTTTTACAGTAGGTAATTCAATATGCTTCATTAATTTTATAAATTCAATTTCTGATATAAATGTTCTTTCTTTTGTATGTGTCCGAATGTTCTTAACGAGCTTCCCGGTATTTATCGGGCATAGCTCCTTTAATGTGGAGAAATTGTACAGGCTTTTAAATGCAGTTATCATATTATGCCTGTGAGATGAAGAATAATTTTCTTCACTCAATACATTAAACAGGTACTTGTGCAAATCATCCGGCTTTACCTCGTCCAAATATAACGGTCTGTTATACTCTTGGCATAGGTAATGGTTAAAGCCTTTAAGCTGCGGAATATAATTTGTAATTGTTTTCTTGCTATTTTGTTTCATAATCAAGTATTCTTTAAATAGCTCTACTGCCTTTTCAAATAACATGTTCATTCATCCCCCTTACAGTGTGTCTATAGCCTTTTTTAAGGCTTCAAGATTGGCGTGTAGGTATATTTGAGTAGTCCTTACCGATTGATGCCCTAAAAGCTTCTGTATGATTACGATATTTACGCCTTTATTTATCAGGTTACTTGCGAACGAATGCCGCATTATATGCGTGTTTACAGGTACATTCAGCCCCGATTCTTTAACCGCTTGTTTTAATACATAACTCAAATGGCTGTCGATACATTCAAGACTGAAATCATAAGTGAAAAAATTGTCGGTAGCAGCTTCATTGTCCCTGTAATTTTCAAGGTAGTTTGCAAGTATGCCCTCCAATTTTATGCTTATAGGCACTTTGCGGTCATATCTGCTTTTTTGCTTCCTGATTAATAAATAATGGTCTTTATAGTTCACATCATCAAGCTTTAATTTTATTGCTTCTCCAACTCTTAACCCGGCATAGAATAGCGTTTTCAGCAATGCCTTGTCTGTCTCGCTTTTTATCACATCAACCAATCGGAGCATTTCATGCTCATAAATAAATATACGCTCCTTGGGTTTGGCTTTTATCCATGCAACCTTTTGACCTATATTTGTATCACAGTACCCTTTTTTATAGCAAAAGGTGTAGAAGGACTTAAAAGCTGTTGAAATGCCCTGTCTTGTCACTTGGGAAAACCTCTTGTCATTGGGCGGCTCATAAAGATATTTTTCAAAATCATCCGGGGTTACTTCATCGACATATATTGCACAATTATTTTTCTTGCTTAAATAATTTACAAACCTTGTCAAATTGCCTCTATAGTCCTCAATCGTGTGTGGACTTCTATCTATAGCCTTTAAGTGTTCAAGAAAATCCTCCAATGCCACAGTAAATAACATATTTAATCAGCCTCCCCTTCTTCAAGCATTTTCAGGAGCTTATATAAATCCTTCATCCCCTGTATATATGCCGCTTCTTCAATGATTCCGCTTGCACAGCCTTGTAAGGATATATACTTGTCAAGGCACTCCTGAAACGCTTCATTGTTGCCCTCTGTAAATGCTATAAGCATCTTTTCATGGTATTGGTCAATTTCCTCATTTAATTCTATAAATTCCTTTTTGTCCAACACAAGCACGCCCATATCCTCATTGAGCCTCTTGGTGACAAACTCGCTGAATGATTCTTCAAAGTTCTTGCACATAAAAAATCCTCCCTTTTTACGCCTTGTATAAGAGAGGTAATTTCTGCTATAATAAATAGCGAAGCTTGACCCTTAAACAAGGCGGTTTCGTTGTAGGAAGTCGTTAACTCTTGGTGGGGGAAACGGCTTCCTTATTGTTTGAACAGTCTACTTATTTTTTTGATGTACTTTCTAAATAATCATCAATATCTATCTTTCTGATTCTCCATACTCTCCCGACCTTTGATGCTTTCAAATCGCCACTATCAATCAGTCGGTAAATCGTTCTTATTGATACCTGTAAATACTGCGTAGCCTGTTCAATGGTCATAATTTCAGGATATTCTTTATCCACTACCATATATCACCCCCATTCTTAATTAATTATATTATGTCCCAACATGACAGTAAATGACTATGTGTATCCATAAATGTTTAAACATGTCTATTGTGTCCAAAATATTAATTTATATGAACTTACCACTTTCCAACTTTATGAGCTTTTAATATGGAATTTGTCTTTTAAAAGCCGTAGTAATGATATTACATATCCAAATACCTTTTTTATATTTCAAACGGAATTTACCCCTGTTTTCTCGTCATAACCCCCACTTTTTAAACAAACCTTGCATTCCTTGTCCGTGACCTCGGCGAAATATTTTTACCCAATGTATACGCCTTTAAGATAATTGCAGCTTCTTCCATATCTGATTCTTTAAAAAGTAATGTCCCTTCGCTGCTTCCTGTCTGAAACGCTGTAAATAGTTCAGGATGTTCCTTTAAAAGCCTGTTGAATACCTTTATACTCGGTAAATATGCATTTAACATTGTTCCTGAATACCTACAGATATTAGCACCCTTGTAAATCCGGCACGGTATAAAGGTAAATTCAAGCGGCTTTCCTGTCTTTTTATCGGTTTCTAATATTACACGGTATTGACCTCTGTATTTCAACATCATAACCCTCTCCCAAATTTACAATTTATGGTTGAAGTTTTCTAAAATAGTCCCGGTATAAAAATGCCAATATACAAATTGAATTGTACCTCGGTTAATTTATTCCTTTCCATCTCATTCAAGTCATCGTCTGCCGGATGTTGTTATTGCTGTTTGTGTGTGTATCCGTGGGGACTATTCCAATGGTCTAAATTTCGGCATTTAAGCCCATCATAATTTTATTCCAAGCCTTTTTTCACATTCAGACACAAAAGCATTTCCGCTCTGCTCGTCAAGTTCGGCAAGCCTGTCCAATAATTTCTCATATGTCCTATAATGCATCCGCTTCGGCTTCGGGATTGAATAATAAATTAATGGGTCATGCTCCGCTTCTAATCTGTCCTGTATCTTATAAATTTTCCTGTTGACCTGTTCCATCCTATTATGGCTTTGCTGACTGCTGCTATAGTTCAAGCTTTGGCAAATACGGCATCCATAGTAATTCCAACGGTAATATAGTGCCGTGGTTCTTCTGCTGCACAGGGGGCATATAAACCATTCTCGATAGCCATAATTAGTCCGGGTTTTAGCAATTCCGATGATATAATTGCCTTTATTCATAGCATAATTTATATTAAGGCTGTAGCCGTCAAAGCTGCAAACTATCTCCCTATCGCCCCATGAATATATGAAGCTGCAAGGCTGCTTTAAACAATTTTTCTGCTGCAAGAATCGTATATTTATATGCCTGTACTGATTAATATTTCCCTTTCTTCGATTGTAACCTCCGCTACCCATATACAACACCCCTCTGTTTTTGCCTAAATAATATGCAAAATTTGTATTTTTCCCCACCGTATTTTTTACGGTGATACCGCCGTAAATTTTACGGTGGGAAGCACGTTTTTTTACCTAAATTTTTACTCTACCGCCGTAATTTTTACGGTGGAAAACCATCATTTTTTCATAATTTCTGTAAAATCTCCACCGTAAATTTTACGGTATAATATTATTTATACCATGTAGTAATGGTTTTCTTATGCTCCTATCTATTTATCAATCCCATTAACTTACCTGATAGCTTATAAACATTCGATGCATACCTTGTTGGATGATTCGGGTTACGCTGTTTCCCTTTATCCTCAATAAACCCTACAGCTTTTAATTGTTCAAATGCTGCTGTTACTGTTCCATCTGATAATCCTGTTGATTCTTCAATATCATCATATACCCTGAAAAATTGTTTTCCGCTCCTGCCATACCTCATAAGGTGTAAAAGCAAAACTATTGATGTCGGTCTTAATGATTTCCATTCAGGGCTATCCATGAGCTTATGTGTAAGATTGATATACCAATCCTCAGGAGGAATGAACTTCTTTTTCCTTGCCACATGGTTCTACCCCCTCACTTATTAATATTGGGAGTATTGCTTGTAATGGCAGATACAACCAATTCCTTGTCAAATTCTTCTATCAATGTCTCAAATGGCAATTTGTAAAATTCTGCAAGCAATTTTTGAATCCTTTTACTTGGAATCAATCTACCGTTTTCAACGGCTGTATAAATCTCTTTGCCAATCCCTAATTTCTTCCACACTTCTGTTGCCAACAATCCCTCTGCCTGTCTTAACATCCTCATTCGTGTATTCTTGTATAGTGCCATGATAAATAACCCCTTTCATTTTTATTTTTGTTTCACTTTTTCATATAACGGCTCAAGATTAAGCGAATAATTTGTGCTCTCGCCTGTACATGAATCCTTAACCAATATGCCTTTTTGGGTTAACACCTTAAAGGCTCTCAATGCTTCATTTTCCTCAATATCATCACCAAGACATTCAATAGTGCCTTTAACCGTATCGGCACAGCAAAAAGTGTCTATAATCCTTTCGTAAATGTCATTGGTTCTTTCAGCTTGCAAGGGTTCATTATGGGCTGCTTCAATAACTTCCTCAATATCTCCCTGATGCTCTATAGCTGATTTTTCATTTCCGCCGACAGCGGCGGTTTTGACTTCGGCTCTTATCTGCATCTTGGTCATATTATTAATATCATTCGATTTAATGAATGGCTCAATCTGACCTTCCGGCAATGCCAACAATTCATATAATTTAGTGGGAGAGCTTAACCGTAGCTCATAGGGGTTAATTCCTTCATCGTCAATCCTTGCAACTAATTGGATAAGCTTTTGAGCTTGCCGGGGCTTATAACCAACACTTTCATACCACGCCTCTACATCACCATGAGTAAGGTTATTATCACGGACATGTTTCAAAATCCGTCCTTGACTATAGAAGCACTCTACAATGTGCTGTTCCAACACTTCTTGACCGATTTTTATAGCTCGTTCACATTCCTCTAATGTAGTACATTTGGATAGTAGCCATTCGGTACGGCTCTCAATTTCGGCTTTGGTCTTAATCGCTTTTAAATCAAATGTTACTTCGTTCACTTTGACCGCCTCCCTTCATAGTTCATAAATCTTGTATATAAAAAGTATACTACCTTTTTTGTTATCGTGAGGCATACAAAAAGCGTAGTATTTTTCTGTAAAACCCTTATATAGATAGGGTTTGAAGCATTAACCATATATTAGGTGTCTCTGAAACTATTGAATTAAAGGCAGTCTGCAAAACTCCTTCATAAAGCCTATAGGGACAATTGCCATCGTATATCCCCGGCAAGAATAACAAGATGTCCCTGTCTGTATGCAAACAATAATTCATGTGCCATTGCATCCTTCCGTTAAATTCAACCAATAATTAGGATTATATTTATATTGAGTGTGTCCCCCACATGAAGCCCTTAAAAATATACAATAGTTAAATCATCTATACAGCTTTTATATAAAGGGTTTTACAATATTTATATCAAATATCATACATTAATATTGACATTTTCTGATGCTATGCCTATAATAAAAATATAAATAATAATCTTAATGACAAGGGGATACTATAAAATGGAAAAGGTTTTTGGATATATAAGGGTAAGCACATTAACACAGGTTGAAAAGGGTTACGGATTAAAAACGCAGGAACAAGCTGTAAAAGACTATTGCAAAAAGAATAATCTTGAATTAGTTAAAATATTCAAGGATGAAGGAATAAGCGGAGCAAAAACAAAAGAGGTAGATAATGTTGACACCGTAGACAGGGACGGTCTATCAGACCTTTTGAGCAGTTTTAACGGCATAACAAAAGTTGTAGTCCTCAATACAAGCAGACTATGGAGAAGCGACACCGTTAAAGTATTGATTCAAAGAGAATTAAAGAAGGTAAAAGCTGACGTAATAAGCATAGAACAACCAAAGTATTCAATCTATTCTACAGACCCGAATGATTACTTTGTAAATGCCATAATGGAAGCCCTTGACCAATTCGAGAGAATGAGTATTTCATTGAAACTCTCAAAAGGAAGAAAAACTAAAGCAAAATCAGGTTCTAAAGGCTGCGGTATAGCCCCTTTAGGTTACAAGTGGAATGAAAAGGCTGAAATAGTTGTAGATGAAGCAACCGCACCTATCATACAATTTATTTTTGAAAACTATATGAAACTTGGTAGTGTGAATAAATTAAAAGCATTATTGACCAATAGCGGATATATGACTAAAAACGGCAAGGAGTTCAGCACACAAGCCTTGATAGACATACTTTCCAATGACTTCTATATTGGCATTGTGAGGCATGGGGACTTAAAAAAAGAAGGTACTCATAAACCTTTGATTAATAAAATTACTTTCGGCAAAGTACAGTCAAAATTAAATTCAAGAAGCTTTAAAAAGTCAAATTAACCCGATGTACAGGAACAAAGACAAGCCTATAATCATATTACGCTTTATTCGCCTTTATAAGCCTGTATTTTTGAATTATATCACCCGGATGATAAATTATTGTCCATAGCAATTCAAACGTCTTAAACGGATTTTAAGCATGGTTTGGTATCTAATTATGTGATTTATGTCTACTTGATGCTAAAAGAAAAGCCCCGAATGAGTTTTGATATGCTCAATCGAGGCTCTTTTTACAGTCAATATTTACTTTTGAACATCAAAGAACACGATACCATTTTCTACATCTAAATAGAACTTACCAACATAACTTGATGATTTGATATAGTTGTTGAAATCCTCGCTATAAGACCATTTCAACGACTGTACTTTTAAAATGTCTGCATCAAGCGAAGGTTTCCAACTGTTTTCCACATCCAACCACTTATATTGGCTTTTAAATGTATCAAGCTCTTTACTGTTTAGAATTACAAATCCCTTCATCCAATACGAAGATGGAGCAGGGGCAGAAAGTCTACTATTTTTTCCAATAGTATCTGCTTTCCAATAGCATTTTTCAAAGTTGCCTAACTTGGGAAAACGGTTGATGATAGGCTCTTTGTCTACTCTGTAACCATTTTCGCTTTGCCCTATGGTACTGTTATTATCACTAAACAATCCATATATAACATATCCTGCAATCCCGATAATTAAAACCGCTAATATTACACTAATATACTTACTTGATTTATGCCTTATTAAGCTCATTTTCATATCCTCCTTACCTCTTTTTCTTATCAGGCTCAGGCGAAGGTGTTGGAGTACCTCCCCATGTGATTGTCCTATTTAATTCTCCAACAGTATAAAATGATTTAGCCCATCCAAGTACTGCAAAACGTCCGTTAACATCATCAGGTGTCCCCGAAGCAATATCAGCCATGCCTTTATTAAAATTATACAGGTCTTTCATATGAACAGTAATTTTCATAGTATATTGCCCATTTTCAAATGTGACCGATGCACTTGACCAAACATAATGTGCTCCTATCGTTTTTTGCCAATTTTCTGTCGCTCCATTTTGTATGCCGTAAAGGTCACTTGTTATGTCGAATGATGTCATGCCGGAACTCTTTTGTAAAGAAACTGCTTGGTCTTGGGCTATACCTAACAAAGCATCAATACTTGATTTTATGTCCGCATCTTGTTTATAAGCCTTCTCATAATCAATTTTCATGTCTGTTCCCGAACCACTACGATAATGATTATAAGCTTTAACAGCATCAGGCATATTTTTAAACAGCTTCCCACCCAATGACATAGCACCCCATTTTACCCAACTTGCTCTATCTCCCCATGTAGCTTTTGCATTCGGGTCATATTTGAAGTATTCATCAAATTCTTGTGTCGGTGCTGTAGGATTACCTATCTTGAACGTTACATGTCCACTTGGGTCAAACCTATCTATAGGGTCATTATAGCAGTATGTATAGAGATTTAATGATAATGGGTCACTATCTTTACCTAAAAATGAATCTTCACTAATAAAACGTCCTATACTCGGCGAATAGTACCTTGAACGGAGGTAAATTGTCGCTGTTTCTCGGTCGTAATACTCGCCTGTATATCTGAAAACTTGGGTATCGTTAGGGTCAATATTTTTCTCTACGCCGAACGCATCATAGTCATAACTCTTTACCACATCACCTGTAGTATTAGTTAATTGTACCACATCCGAGTGTCCATTGTACATGTAGAATTTCCTATTATTCCCTGAACCATCTTCACTATAGATTAAATTTATCCCTCTGACATACTTATTGGTAACTGCTCCTGCTCCGTTTAGCTCCAATGCTATTTGGTCACCATCCCAAACGTGCTTTGAAGTGGCACCATTCACAGTCTTTGAAATACGCAATCCGTCACCATTATATGTGTAAGCCACTGCAGCATTTCCTGTTGCAACCTTAATCAAGCGGTTGAAGCCGTCATATCCGCTGATTGCAACTCCTGCATCATCCGTACTCTCGCCTAAAACAAACGCAGAGATCCCCTCACCTTCTGCTGCTGCAATGGGTTTGATGATCTCAAGTCCCTTATATATCTGGTTACCGTTACCATCATATTTGTAAGTGGTAATCTCTGTAACTGTACCTGTCACTTTCGATTCTGCATTTAGACGGTTGTTTTTATCATAATCATAAGTAGTTGCAGCTCCGCCTGCTACAGTCATTATCTCTCTGTTGTTGCTGTCATCATAAGTGTAACTTACAGCATTCTCACCTGTTGCCGCTTCATTTGAGAGCCTGCCAAGGCCATCATAAATGTAGTCGGTAACCTTTCCGGTATTGTCTGTCTTTTTTACCTGATTTCCGTCCAGCGAATATTCATAAGAATAACTGGAAAGAACTGTAGTCCCCTTCTTATTTGTCATCGTCTTCAGTTTATTAGCCAGATTGTATGTATAGTCGGTACTGTCGCCATTGGAGTATGTAAGAGTTTGGCGGTTTCCATTGGAGTCATAGGCATATGTAGCCGTAAGCTGCCCATTTTCACTTACCTGGTATAGCCTGTTAAGATTGTCATAAGTGTAGGAGGTACTTTCTTTTACCTGGCTGTTTTGCTTAATAATAAGGGTTTTTCTATTGTTTGCCGCATCATAGGTGTATTCTTTTGTTATTTGCCCCTCAGTTTCTGTTATGAGTCTTCCAAGGCTGTCATATAAATAGCTTGAACTACTGTTTCCTCCACTGATGCTTAACCTGTTTCCTGTTAATGTATATGAATAGGTAATAGATGAATTATATCCAGGCATGCCGGTATTGGTAACACTATTTGCAAGCAGCCTGTTAAGCCCGTCATAGGTCATCGATATTATACTGCCGTTTCTATCGGTCTTCTGAACCATATTCCCATTGAGATCATAGCTGTAGGTTTCCGGCTTGTTCAAAGGATCCGTCATCGTTATCAGTCTGTTGAGCCTATCATATTCGTATTTGGTAACGGAATAATCCGTGTCCGAAGAAGGTGTGATATTATCCAATCCGTTAATAGTCAGTGGAGCGCTTAGGCCCGTATACATCCTCAGTTTATTTCCAACAGAATCATAATAATACTGGGTGTAGTTTTCCGGAGAGCCTGCATCAAATGTTTTTACCGATGTGAGCATGTTCCGGCTGTTGTATCCGTATTCCGTCTGGTTGAAGCTTAATGCCTGCCCCGGTTTGTTTTTACTTGTTTTCTCCAGAGTGACATTTCCATTTCTGTCATAATAATGCCGTTTTATTGTAAAATATACCGTCCCGCTTACGTTTTCGAAAGGTACCTTCTCTTCAATGACCCGTCCCAGATTGTCATAAATAAACTCCGTACTGTAAATGGGATTAGCAAGGTTACCCTTTTGATCAGTAACTTTTTTCACTCTTCCCAGTGCATCATACTCGGTAGTAGTGTATTCGCCCTGGATATTTGTAACTTTCACTGTCTTTCCGGCATAATTATAATCATACTTTGTCGTCCACAGTTGACTCCAGCCCTCATCATATGCCCGTGCTGACTTTTCTTCCGTTTTGTTCCCCAGATAGTCATATTTGAAGGTGTCAAGATACTCTGTTGTGTTACACATCCTTCCCTGCTTGTCTACCTGACCGTATTTGTTTATATATGTATTTGTAACGATGGAAGGCGAATTGGCATCACCAACAATTGTTTTTGTTATTTTGGCATATTGTCCATTATTGAAAGCATCATCATAACTTAAATTTTCAGCATAGATGACAGCTCCGGAATTGTTTCTGATTTCCTTTCTGCTTATTCTTCCGCTCCCATCGGTTAAATAAAAATGCTCGGTGGTGCTGGTGTTATTATACAGGCTGTTAGCTGTTTCTGTTTTTGTGCGCAGTTTATTGTCATATGTATAATTTTTAATAGTATATCCGCCGGTTAAATCCATCTCATAACTGAGATTTCCCAGGCCGGTATAATCGTATTTCAGGGCTTTTCCGTTTTCATCCGTCACTGTTATGCTGTTTTCAGAGTCGTTATATGAATACGACTTGTATGTTGAATCCAGATGAGTCTCTCTTAATACGCGTCCCAGAGCATCATATTGATACGTTGTCGGATTCCCTGTTCCATCACTTTTTTCTTCTATTCTTACGAGCAAGTCATATTTATATATTTCATCTATGATACCGGCGTTATTTCCGGACTTAGCTGTAACCAGAGCATTATCGGCATCTTTGACGCCTTCAATCCATTTTCTTGTAAGATAAGCTCCGTTAAGCTGGCCATTCCTGGATGGGACATTGTCTGTGTAACTGTATTTCTGAGCAATATAATTTGTGAAATCATCCAGGTATTTATGCTCTTCAATAACGTTCCCGAATGTGTCATAAACATATCCTGTTTGCGCTTTGACTATATTGTTTTCTTTAATTTTCGATAACGAAATTGTTTTATTATCGGTTGAAGGCGTATTCTCCTCCAGAATGGTTGCAGCTGCGTCCTTTTTATATGATTTCGATACAATATAATGATATGAAGGATTGTAAGAAAAGATTGTTTTATGCTCATTACCATCCGTCGGCATATTATTCGTATCTCTTTGGGCCTGGCTATCCCAGTAACCTGTCAAGTCGCCGAAATTACCAGTGTCATAGGCATAGTTTTCAACTTTTGTTATGTATTGTCCTGCGCTATTATAATTCTTACCTACTTTCTTCACCGGAAGTTTATTGGCATCATATTCAGTATCGACAGAACTGAATAGTGTTGTACCGTTTATTTTATTTTCTTCTCTTGTGCCCAGATGATTGTTATTAAAAGTGTAAACAGTATAATTATTCTCATTATCAACTATTGTTGTCCCGTAAGAAAAACTGCCAGGCAAGGAATTCGGGTCACTATATGTAGGAAATCCGGTATTATTACCGTTATAATTGTATGTATCTTTGTTGTAAATAACACTGTTATCATTTTCTTCACGTGTCTTTACCCGGTAATAATCGTATGAACCTTGATTCCCAAGATTTCCGGTCGCTGTTTCATAAGTATACTTACTATAAGCGCCGGTCGGGTAATGTACCTCTGTAAGATTAGCATAGACATTCTGGGTTGTCCTGCTGGATTTACTGAAAAATGAGAAATTTCCAATACCGGTTTGGTAATTGAATGTTGTTTCCCTATTCAACTGGTCTATCTTTTTAACCAGTTTATATTCGCCGGAATACCCCGTTATCGGCTCCAGCATGTATTGGATAGTAGCGCCGCCCGGTGCGGTAACTGTTACTTTTTTCCCGGATGCTATGGTTTCGTACGAGATATTGACAACCCTGCTGACCGTATCCGTGATCTTGTTAATCACTGCGTGCCCATTAATGGTGGTATGCTCGAACTTTATTGTATTCCCGAATCTGTCCCTTATGCCAAGGAGTCTTCCGTCATCCGCAAAATATTCTTTTTTCCCGTCTTTATAATATAATACATATTGTGAACTTTTTACACCGTTTGAATAACTTCCGGTATCATTTTCCAACCTTATATCGCATAGAGTATACTTATCAAGATTGGAATCCCCTGCTGTGGATGTAATATTAATTTTATAAGCCCTTCCGTCTCCAATATGCAGAAACTTGGCGCCTGAACTTTCTATTTCTATTGAAGAAAAACCTAAAGACCACCCTGAACCTAAATTGTTATGCAATTTCTCATAGGTATTCGGCTTGGTTTCATTTATATAATTGTAAGTGTAATAAGAATTATCATAATCCAATACTTCATATATTTCAGCAGTCCATATCTTTTTTAAATCTGTGCCGTCAGGCCAATACCCGTTTTCATCGCTTGCAGTCCCGTACCAATAGGTGTCTGCTTCCCAAAACGCTTCTACATTGATAGCATCTGATAGATACTCGTACACTCCTCTTGAAGCATAAGGTATATCGCCCTCGGGGTAACGGCCCTCTCCTATCCAATTTACCCAATAAGCTGTAGCGCCGGACCAAACATCATAATCATAGTCATAATCAGGATGATATACGCTTTCAACCCTGTAGCTTGCTTCATACAGGTTCGTTTTATCGGATTCGTACCTGCTTACAATCCTAAGGTCAAGTCCATTTATACCAGACAATACCAAATCTGCGCTTTCGTATGTCAGATTACCTGTGTTTATATTGATGTTTTCAGAATTGTTGTTCCTGTAACTGTAGGGCGCAGTGATATATTTATCATAAATCACTTCTTCCGGTTCACTCAAGGTACTTACATTATCTCCTGATTCAACCTGGTAATTGATAATTTTATCATATACTTCTTCAATAGAAAGTTTCTTGTCTTTTGCATATTTGAGTATTTTATTTATGTCTATGCTGTAATGCTCTTTTAGTTTGGCAAGCTTTGTTTTCTCCTTCTCGGTATAGGAACTATCCAGCGAGTTGATATCATCTTCCTCAATCCCGGCTTTTTTGATTATCTCCTTTATACTGATTCCAAGCGCCCTGGATGCAATAAATGCAAGCCTGATCTCCTTGATCTTATTACCTTCCAGAAGCAGGTCCTTAACTTCTACTGATTCGGAATCAGTAAAAGCATACATACTTTTTAAATACCTTAATTTACTGAGTTCCAGGCTGACCTCCTGTATGTTTTCATACCTGGCAAACAGTTTCTGGATTTCATCCGGTGTAAAGCCATATTTGATTGAAATAAGTGCAATGCTTATGGATTCAACTAATGAATAACCCCTGTTTTCACCTTCAAGCAGCAAATCATCCTGCAGTTTGTAATATTCCTTTAGGAGCAGCTTATCCCCATCAGACATTTTACTGTACTTCATATTGTTTTTTATAGTATCGAGAACTTTTTTTGTCCGCTCTTTTTCATATTCACTCATTTCAGGGGGGTTGGTTTTTGCCTTCATCTCTTCGGCACTATCATTCTTAACACTGTTCAAAGCCGCATATGCATCCACTATTCCGTTAGAAGCAACTTTGCCTTGAAGGCCCGCAAGTACTGCGGCATTGCCTTTTACAGCCATAGCTATGTCGCTGCTTGATATTTCGCTGTCATATGCCTTTATCAGTGCAGCAACGCCTGTAACGAATGGGGCGGCGACAGATGTACCGCTTTGATATCCATACTGGTTTTGAGGCGCTGTACTCAGTACGTCAACACCAGGCGCAGCAATATCGACTCCCCAGCCATAATTGGAAAAAGCCGCAATGCTGCCTGTGTTATCTACGGCAGCAACCGATATGATGTTGGGAAGGTTAAAACCTGCAGGGTAAACACTGGCTGAAGTTCCATCGTTACCAGCAGAGCTTATGAATAGTATATCCGAACCGGCCATGACATCCCTTAATGCAGTATTGTAATCATATCCTCCCCAACTGCAGTTAATAATTTTCACTCCCATGCTTTGGGCATATTCTATTGCTTCTATTGCATCAGATGTATTTCCAATATTGCCGTTTATAAATTTCAACGGCAGTATCCTTATCTCAGGTGCTATACCGCTGATGCCCTCTCCGTCTTCTTTAGCGGCAATTATACCGGCAATATGAGTAGCATGGTTTTCTGCGGGCGTATCATTTACAGAATTATCATTGTTAACAAAATCCCATCCGGTGATATCGTCAATATACCCGTTTCCATCGTCGTCTTTGCCATTATCCGGTATTTCCCCGGTATTAACATAGATGTTGGCGGAAAGTTCCTTATGGCTTATATCAATACCTGTATCCAGAACTCCTACTATAACATTTGGAGAACCTTTTGTTATCTCCCAGGCAGGAAGCTGGTTAACCGCTTTTCCTGGGATATACTCCTGTCCTTCTGTTATCTGGCCTTTTTCATAAAGAGGTACAGTATTGCCTGACGGCGCTTCCTCACCAAGGGTTCTTAATTCATAATTGGGATGTGCGTACTCAACATCGGGATACTTCTTCAACTCTTCTATGACATTATTGATATCATCCTGGCTATCAATTTCCAAAAGATTTAGCTTTGACTTGAAGCTTTTCTTGAGTTCAAGCTTTTTAATATTCAAAGTACTTTTTACTGCATTTTTTATCTCGTCCAGTTTATCATTGCTTTTAAGCCTGACTAAAATCTCTTGTTTTACTTTTGATACTTCAATCTCCTGGCCTGCGTTTTTATCATCCGCCGCATAAGCGGAAGCAGGCATTATAAATATTGATGTAAAAAGGAATGAGTAAATTAGTATTATTGACAAAAATTTCTTAAGCTTTAACATCGACCGACCCTCCCAAATAATTCTTTAATCACTCTTCCGTGTATATGGCCGTAATATCCGCAGCATCTTTATCACTATCTTTGGTTTAGCAGCATCAACATACTCAAGCCCTACTGGACTGTATATGATATTGTCACCTGCCCGGTTATTTTCGGCCTGAATATTATTGTATTAACCGCGCCTGAGAAAGAGCTGCCATCATCGACAGGATTGTAAATGAAAAACTCTATTACGCCGGGGTCGACTCTGGTGATAACAATATTAGTCCCACTGACATTGCAAATCCCAGTTTCAAGTGTGGAGGTTTCAGCGGATAAGTCCACCACAT
The DNA here is from genome assembly GCA_012027035.1 of Ruminiclostridium sp. Lineage (GTDB taxonomy): Bacteria > Bacillota > Clostridia > Acetivibrionales > DTU013 > MnB-11. Next base: position 16,783 of record VEPD01000497.1, read on the forward strand.
CCAGTTCCGATGCGTTGTATATCACTGTAAATTTCCGGCTGCTGAAATCCTTTGAGTTTGATGCGGTTAAAACCAGACTGATATTGTTATTTACAGTGCAGTTTATTTTAAAGGGTCCGGCATTCATTTGGGTCGCAGCGCCGCTGGCAGCCTGCTCTTCCAGCTTTTCCACACGCGCCAGAAGGTTGTTGATTATTTCCGCCTGCTGCTCTGTCATGTTGGTGTTGTCATTAATCTGATCCGCCTGGCTGGTAGGCACGACAAATTCTACTGTAGGTAATGTACTCAGGCTGCTGTCGTATAGGTAGGTATACTGGTACTGATCTCCGTTCTGGGCGCCCGTGATAGCGAAGGTGAAGCCGTTTGAGGCGACGGTGACGTTACTCAGGTTAACCGGCGGCATTGTGCCGCCGGCCATTTTGTAGACGCTTTCTAAAGATTTTATAGGCAGGCCGGAGTCGGATACGGCTATACCATTGCCGTAGACTGCCGTGTCCCTGACTGCATTGTCTATGTAGACCGTACCGCCTGCATAGCAGGTGAGGGGCGGGATGTCGAGGCTGGTTGTTATGGGAGTAGATAGTTGGTAAGTTAGGGACACTGAGAAATTGCTTGGATTTTGCCAATATGCAAGACTTTGTCCTTTTGTTATAACAAAATAAATATAACCAGTATAAGCATAATATTTTCCAATGTTATTTACATTATCTATCCCTGATACATTGGTTTCCGTCCACCCAGGAACATATATTCCGCCATCAATTACATTATTAACAATACTTGTACTCATATTAGATAGGGGAGCGTATATAATATCAACATTTGTTTGTGTTGATATTCCAGTTATTGCTGCACCTTCTATTATAGTCCAACCACTTACCCTTTGCGTCTTCACCCCAGTACTAACGTCAAGTTCATCTTTAGTGCCGTTGGGAAGGGAGTTTCCGATTGTGGGGAAGAAAATTTCGGTGGAGGTATAGGGTTCGTAGGCAGAAGGAGCAGATGTGTCTTTTATTAGCATAATAGAATCCGCATGACCTACAGCTGCTCCAGAATTTCTAATGAGTACAGCTACTTCTGTATTTGTTCCAGTATTAAATGTACCGGCACCACTTCTAAGAAGCGTTGCAATGTCATTTGTATATACCCTAATTCCGGTGTCGGTATTGCCGCTTAAATAGTAGTCGGTATTAGCTTCTACTTTTATGAGCTGATATGCATAACCGGTTCCAGAAGTTACAAGTTTAAATCTGCCACTTTCAATGGTAAAAGATGTTACGTTTCCGCCAGTTGTCCAATACTTTGTACTTTCTTCACAATTACCATTTTTTACATAATTCTTACCATGTGATAGGACACGACCGCCAAGCGTGGATTTAGTGCCGTCAAACCAGTTAGCATATCTTGATGCACATGTTGCAGCATCTGGTTCATTGCCTGCACCGAATCTAGAAGTGAGGTCAATTGCCATGACCTCCTTGACTTCCATTACTTTACCGTTAGCTGTGGCAGCATCAGGATAAGTTTCCCTTAATCTAATAAGCACATTCCCTGTATGATCGGTAGTGGTATATATAGTAGAAATAAGATACCATTGATTTGGCGCAGGGGATTCTTGATACGTATAAGCATCTATTCCACCGGTTGAACCATCAATAGAGATACCTATTCTTAAGCAAGAGGAGTTTGTTATACGCATTTTAGCTTGAGCATAATATTTATGTCCTGCTATAATGGGGGATGAAGTGGTTTCATCGCTTCTAACATAGTAATTGGTACCATTAGCCGTAACGCTTAATATGTTATTGGCTGTACTTAATACACCGTAAGCTGGTGTCCATCCGGTAGTCCCATTTGCAAAATTACCATTGGCCACAATATTCGTCTCTGTATTACCCATTAACTTAAGATTAAGCTGCCCATTTACACCTTCCGCCGGTATTGAGAATACATTTCCCGTCACCGTCTGAGGGGTAGTATAAAACGTAGAAAATCCGCCATCAATATCCTGTCCATATACGGCAGATGCTACATCCTGACTTCCACTATCTCCTATACTGATTATTGTATCACTGCTCAAACCCTTAACTGCATTCTCTGCATTTATCTTATTTCCTCTATATACCTTACCAACCAGTGTAGAAAGCCTATCTGAGGAGTCCACTATTTTCTGCTTTATTTCTCCCGCTGTTATACTACCAAATTTACTCAAGATCAAAGCCGCTTCACCCGATACAAAAGCCGCAGCCATGGATGTGCCACTTCTATAACCATATGTA
>VEPD01000406.1 GCA_012027035.1 Ruminiclostridium sp.
AAGGAAGCGCTGAACTATTCTGCTTCACACATAATCGTGGCGCATAACCACCCATCTGGAGATCCAACACCAAGTAGAGATGATATTGAAATCACGAATAAACTGGTAGACTCAGGCAAAATAATGTGTATCGACATCCTGTATCATGTGATAATCGTGGACGATAGGCACTTGCGCATAGCTTTGCAAGGGCGATCGTATATGACCCGGAAATTCTTCTTCTTGATGAGCCGACTGCAATCTTGATCCTGCTAAAGTAACGAAGATAGAGGAGATCATCAAACGCATCAGGAACGAGCGCGGGACGACCATTGTACTTGCAACTCATAATATTCCGCAGGTCAGGCGCATTGCCGACAGGGCGGGGATTTTATTAAATGGGGAATTGATCGAAGTGAACAGTAAAGAAGGGATTTTTTCAAAGCCAAATGATGCTATGTCTGAGGCGTTTTTGAAGGGTGAGGTGATATATTAATTTTTACAGTGATAAAGTAGATAAGTATCTGATAACATGATTGGGATAGGATATTAATGGATAACAAAGCAAAATCCTCTGAAGTCATGTTTTTTATCGGTGCTGGAGCATCTGTTGCTGCAAATGTTCCTGATACATACTCTTTTGTTAAAGAATTTATTGATAATATAAATGAGGGCGATAAAAAAGATACCATTAAAAAGATAGTTCAAACCTTAAAAGATTGGAAAAACACAAAAATTGATGTTGAACTTCTTTTAGAAACTTTAACAAAACTACAAAATAAACAAGATGAGCCCTTACTACGATTTTACAAAGGTGGAGATTTTATCTTGGAAGGCTATTCTGAAAAGAAGCCATTGATTGATGATTTAAAAGATTTCATAAAGCGCAAAGCAATTGTATCGGAAGAGCTGATTCAATATCTTCAACCATTCCTCGGATTTGTTGAGGAATTTAGACCTTTGAATATTATTTCATTAAATTACGATATTTGTATTGAGCAATTCTGCAATGTTCATAAATTGGCTTATCAAGATGGTTTTGATGTACATTGGAATCCAAAAGCATTTGCCACAGAAAATACGGATATTCATCTTTATAAGTTGCACGGCTCAGTAATGTGGTATCTAAGCAATAGGGGCGGATATATTAAAATCCCTGTAATGACACCAGCCAGCAAAATTCAACTTATTACAGGGGAGATGGCCGAAAACCTAATGCTTTATCCGATGCAAAAATGGGACTTCGCAGATCCACTTTTGGAATTATTGGTTGAGAGTAAACACCTTCTTGAATCAGGAACATGTAAATTTTTGATTGTTGTTGGTTATTCTTTTAGAGATGATCACATCCGAAGAATTATATGGGATGCTGCAAGAAAAAACAAAGAACTTCATCTTATATTAGTTGATCCAAAAGCGTATCAGATTTACAATGAGAAACTCAAATATTATGATGGACAGCATAGGATTCCATCATCCCTTAATGGAAAAGTTGTCTGTCTGCCCTACAAATTTGAAAATGTATTTCCCCTTATTAAAAATTATTACTTAACAAATCTAAGGGCTGGTCTCAGAGCTGAGAATGATCAACATAAAGCAGAACTGCAAGGTGGGAAAGCGGATTGGAGTTCTATAATAAGACTTTTTATTCGGGCAGAATACACTGAAAAAGCAGAATATCTATGGGAAAGAATTAATGGGTCCGATCGCGAAAATGACTGGAGTCTGAGTCTAGAGTACCATTTGAAAATGGCAGTAAATCAGTTGCTAAATGGCCAAAAACAACAAGCGAATACAAATATCAAAAAATTCAATAAAATATTATATCGATTAATGATAGAGAGACTTAACTCAAATATAACAAAAGAAAATCATTTTATTATTGAAATAAATTTCAATTACCAAATTCTTGAACATAGTACTTTCAACAGCAAAATGGAAGATATAAAAAATCTTATTGTATCTTTATATAAATTTTGCGAAAACAGACAGAAGTTTGATTATATTGATAATAAACTCAAAGAAATTACTGAATATCTAAAAGCACTCATACAATATTTTAAACCATTTGAGGATGGCAAAAAGAGTCTTAATGATTATATTGTGCTTAGAAAAGATAAAATATCCAATGTTGAGGATTTTGAAGGTAAGTTTATAGATTTACATATAGATGGTTCACATTACAGATATTTAGAGCCAATAACAGATATAATAGAAATTGAGAAGAATGTTTTGAAAGAAATAATTAGAGAAGAATATTAGAATTCGTCTGGCACATTTAATAGCAAGAATTTATTTCTATTTGAGCCTCATCACAGCGCCGAAAAACCCATCAGTATTTGATAAATGCGGCAATGACCTGAAAAATCCGTCTTCAAAGATTAATTTGCCAGATTTAAAATCATACATTTCCGATACGGGAACCAGGTGAAAATCCCTGTTCTCCTCAAGAAAACCGCGCACATTATCCTCATTTTCCTCCCTGCTTATCGTACATGTAACATAGACAAATCTTCCTCCGGGCTTAACAAGCCTGCTGTATTCACTTAATATCTCTTTCTGTTTCACTGCAAGTTCTCTGACATCATCCCGGGTCAACCGCCATTTCGAATCCGGGTTCCTCCTGAAAACCCCCATGCCTGAGCAGGGCGCATCTATGAAAACGCAATCCGCCCTATTATTATATTCATTTAATGCCTCCCTGTCCGCGGTCTTAATATTAAATGCGCCCGCTTTTCCTGCCCGGCGCCGCAGGTTCGAAAGCTTCACCGCTGACAGGTCTGAAGCGATTATAGTCCCGCGGTTTTTCATCAATCCTGAAAGGAAAAGGGATTTTCCGCCATTCCCTGCGCATGCATCAATTACAAGTTCTCCAGGCTTTCCTTTTACTCCAGTAAGAAGCGTAACAAGCTGGCTTCCTTCATCCTGCACCTCGAAAAGCCCTTCCTTAAAAGCCCGGGTTTTGAAAATATCTTCTTTCTTATCAACGATAAGGCCAAATGGTGATAATTCCGTTCTTGATGAAAAATACCCCTCCTCATCTAGCGCTTTTTGAAGTGATCCGATATCAGACTTCAGCGGATTCACCCTGATCGTTAGAGGCGGCTCCATGTTATTAGCGATGCATAAAGCCTCAACTTCTTTAACCGATCCCAGCTCTGTGACCCATTTTTCAATGATCCAGCGGGGGCGTGAATGAAATGCGCAAATATATTCTATCGGAGCTTTTTCCGGATCAGGGAAGATGACTGCGGCTTTATTCTTTAATACTGCTTCAACC
>VEPD01000279.1 GCA_012027035.1 Ruminiclostridium sp.
GATACACTTTTCGGATAAGGGAAGCATTTTAACTCATAGATTCCATCCGGAGAACTATTCACCCAAGGATATCATGGCAACTGCGGAAACCTTTCTTAATGGAGGTACGGATTTTGAAACGCCCCTCAATGAGGCAATGCAGCTTATGACCGGAGAAAAAGCTTCCTTTGCCAAGGCTGACATAGTTTTTATAACCGATGGAGAATGCGGTATCAACCAAAGCTTTCTTGACGGCTACAAAAAGAACAAAAAAACGCTGAAATTCCGTACCACAGGAATACTTCTGGACAAGGGCAGCGGCTCATGCAGTATTGGTAGCCTCAAAGCCTTCTGTGATGTAATCTACAGGACCAGCGAAATGGATGAGGATAATATTGCCAGAGCAGTCATATCCTCTTCTGTTTAGGCGATAGTATGGGAGGAATTTCAAATGAAAAAAGCTTATAAAGGATGCTTTGTCACACTGGCGAATGATATCCTGCAATATGGAAAAATGTATAAAGCCGGTACAAACGGTATTATTACGAATATCGAAAATGGAACTCTGGAGGTTATAACCGAAGAAAACCGGTGCATCTATTGCAAGCCTTTAGAGCTTCGCAAAACGAGGCTGATGTCCTATGAGGAAGCACTGGAAACGCTGAAGGAGTACTGCTGGCACCACTGTAAAAATCCAGACCAATTCCAGTTCAACATCAAGTTCTATCATTACTGCATACCCAATATTGTATCGGAATTATGCAGGGATGATGCTGTATGGGACAGGTACTATGAGATATTGAATGAAAACCTTGAGAATTTTATGGGTCAGAACTGCGATTACGGACTGAACTACATCATCCCGTGGCTGGGAAGCAAAGCCGGGTCGGACTGGTGGCAGGCTGGAAGAAGCAGAGGCTGGCTGGTTGTCAAATGCGATACCGATTATGAAGCCTCAGTCGGCGAAGTAGAATCTGCCCTGCAACAGATGAGTGACCTGCACAAGCTATATGATGAAGCAGAGAAAGACGAAGATACCTCGGATATTGTAAAGGAATATAAAAGCCTCGCAGCATCCGTAATGTTTACTAGGCGGGATCTCCGTGTACTGGCCTCCCATCTGGAGTTTATTTCAAAGCTTATCGAAACGGGGAAACGCTCTCTGGGACAATATATATCAAGCATAGAGCCCTGGAAGGTGCTGCTCACCCAGGCTGTATTGGAAGACCATCAGGAAGAATTCGAGGAATTTGAAGAAAAGGAGGGGCTTGCAATGCCCGAAATCGAGCCAACCAAAACCGCATTTGATCTGGAGATTAATACCGCTCGGCAGAAGACCGAAGGATACTGCACCAACGCTTACAGACTGCTTCAGATGAACAGCACCAACTATTCCCTGCTGCTATCCTGGGAAGACCGTGTAGGAGGGGCAGTCCATGAAAGGGAAGTCCTTCTGAAGGACGCACGAAAGCTCCTGGCTCAACTTGAGGAGGATATTGATGTACTCAAGCTTCTGCGCCATGAGATTACCGTGAGACTTAACAGGCAAGAGCAGGAACTGGCGGCATAAGCAGTAATGAAAAAATACTAAAACACTTTAAAACCCTGCGGGGGTATGGATGACATATTCCCGCAAGGGGGTTTTGTCTCCTTTCCCTGCATACAAAATAAAAAGGAGGCAATTTATAATGGTAAATGCAAGAAAAACCATAAACCGGCTGTATTTGCCGGACTACAGTTTTACCGGTCTCGAAGTTGCAGGCAGCAATGCCCTGATAAATGAATCAAGCATGATACATGACAAGAGCGAAAAATATCAATACAGGTATCTGGACGATGCAGAACTGCTGGCTGCCTTATCAGGCATCAGACTTGAGCAGGCAGTTGAGATTCTACAGCAGTACAGACTGCATGAAATTGAAGATTATCTGGATGGTTTGACACCTAAATTGACAGAACGTCAGAAAAGGGCTATCTTATCGGCTTTTGAACTCTCAAGGCGTATTTTCAGCCGGCCACCTGAAAAACAATATTTAGTAAAAACTCCACAAGAATTGGTAATGTACCTGGAGAGAGATATGCGATACATGAAAAAGGAAATCTTCGTCTGTATTCATTTGAACACAAAAAATGCTGTGGTACGGAAGGAGACTATTTCTATCGGAAGCCTCAATGCATCCATCGTACATCCCAGAGAGGTATTTTCGAATGCTGTAAAGCATAGTACTTCAGGCGTAATACTCTGTCATAACCATCCAAGCGGAGATCCCCGGCCAAGCTGTGAGGATCTTGAAACTACAAAGCGGTTGGTTGATGCAGGTAATGTTCTCGGTATAAAGGTGCTGGACCACATCATTATTGGAAATGGAGAATATATCAGCATGAAGGAAAAAGGATTTATTTAAAATTATAGTACAAAAAATCTTAAAAAATCGGACAGGGGGATACGTATAAATACCGATATTCCCCTCCCGGGAATTGTCCGTTATTCCTTTCTGCCGGAATCGAAAGGAAGGATGTTATGCTTCCGGCAGGAATGATAATATGTCAATTTTATCAAAAAACATTTGAAAAAATAATTTTGCCAATCACTGCTTTTATATATATAATTTTCTTGAGGGAGAAAAATGACCAAGCTGCCATGACCCCGATGTGCTGGTAACACACCGGGGCCCATGCGGGTGTATACACCACCTACACGTTCAGCAAGGCTGCCACGGCAGCTAATATGAGTATACTTGATATTCGCATCTTTATCAATAAACATCCGGAATATTCAAGGTATGTGTAGGATTAAGCCTGCACATGCCTTGTTTCATTTTCTCCCTCAAAGCGAAAAACTTTGAGGGAGGTAAAACCTATATGACAAGCAAAAACAATTACAATACCGTGCGGGGGACGCTGAACCGATGTATGAACATACTCAGACAAATGCGCATCGACGAACTGGATGATATCTTTGAGGAACGGGAGGAATATGTCCGGCTTTTAAAACAAAACAAAGAGGTTTGGGATAAACTGGAGAAATCTCTTAGCGAAACTCAAAATGAACTGTTCAGGCAATTCATCGACACCAATGTAGATATGTATGCAAGCAAAGGCTTCTTCTATTACATCCAGGGATTTGAGGACTGCCAGACATTATATCAATTGTTCCGGGAACTGTCAGGAGGAAAAATACGCATTCCACCGCTCGATGAAGATCAGATAATTGAAGACCTTTAAATCTTTGAATTGCCAAAATCTTTGAATTGCCTATTGAAACATCAGCCCATAAAGAATATAATAGAATTGTAAATCAGGTCAGTTCCACAAGGTAAAGCTAAATTAGGTACATAAAAATGCTCAGAACAATTATAGCTTCTGGCATTTTTTATGACATTCAAAGCACAAATGCCCGTTTCGGAGAAAAATCCGGATCGGGCTTTTTTTATTTCTCAAAACAATCTAAAAAATAATCCTGAAAGGAGCTAAGAATTATGAACAGTGAAGAAATTGTCAAAAGGCTTGCAGAACCCTTTAAAGCAAGCGAAATCGAGTGGAGAATCCAGGGGGTGGACCAGAGCCGGATGCGTGGTATGGTAGTGCCCTATATCGACAGCCGGGCTATTCAACGCCGGTTAGATGATGTAGTAGGACCCTTCGGTTGGAGGAATGAATTCAAACAATGGCATGAAAATTCTCAACTATGCTGCATTTCCATCCTTCACACAGATGAGAATGAAAGCAAAATCTGGTATGACAAATGGGACGGCGCAGAAAATTCAAAGATTGAGGCCGTCAAGGGAGGGCTTTCCGATTCCTTCAAGCGAGCTGCAGTTCTCTGGGGAATTGGAAGATATTTGTACGACTTTGGCGCCAAATGGGTGGATGTTGAAAGGAAGGGTGATTCCTTTGTTATAAAACAAAGTGAATATGCATCCCTGGACGCATTCCACGATTCAGAGGTACAAAGGTTATCCAACAGTCAAGCCGGAGGCAGGAGTAAAGAAGCACCGCAAGGCAGTCCTTCTGCCGGAGAAAATACAGATAAAGGCTCCTCCCGCCGGAATACTTCACAAACCAACAAAATACCCGAAAAGCAACCTCTGCAATCTACGGAAAATACGTTGGAAGCTGACAACAGCATACTTTACCTGGTCAAACGCAAGCTGGTATCCACCAATGCCAACGGCCAGAGTACCCAACTGGAGATGGTCTGCCTGGAGGACGGTGCAATCGTTAAAGCCTTCCTCCGTGGCGGCAATGATTCTATTGCAGAGGGTGTGAAGCTCAAAAACATTAAAATAACCGAAAAGCAAGGGACACACCGCATTTACAATGTATTGGAGGCTTTTGAAATCGCTTCCTGATGTACACATTCAGTCTAATACTATATAAAAATTTTGAAGGCCTGCATGGCAAACAAATCTATGCAGGTCTTTATATTTAAAAAGGAGATTGAAAAACATGAAGCAAATAAGAAAAATCAGAATTACAAAGCTATCCCTTCAGGGCTTCAAAGGCTTTGCACAGACTGCTTCCTTCACATTTGATGACATAGCAGTTATTAATGGCGATAACGGCCAGGGTAAAAGCAGCATACTTGAGGCTATTGTATATGCCTTCACCGGCTGTACCTTCTGGGGAGACAATAAGAATGAACGTCTTATCAATACTGGTTCAAAAAAAATGCGGGTGGATATAAGTTTTACTGATGAAAACGGTAATTCTCACACTTTATCCCGCAGGAGAATTGGGAACAACTCATCCATCGCTATGAACGGCATTACGGTCAGGCAGACTGATCTCACCGAAATGTTCGGCGAAAAGGATTGCTTCCTTTCCATTGTAAATCCCCTGTACTTTATTGAGCATATGGCGGATACCACAGGAAGGGATTTCTTGCTCAAGCTTCTGCCGGCAGTAAGCCATGAGGATGTTTTACTGTCCCTGGATGAATACCATCGAAGCCTGCTTGAGAATGAAAGCCTCCTTGACCCTGCCAACTATATAAAAAACCGCCGTGCAAAAATCCGGGAGCAGGAGGACAACAGGACTTATATCCAGGGCCAGATAGATACGCACTCAAAGAAGATGGCTGTAAAACTGCCTTCTCTTGAAGAATTGGAATCCAGATTGTCTGCTTGCAGGTCAAAGCTGGATGAAATCGAAGCAAAAAAACCAAAGCCTGCCGACGCTTCAGTACTGGAAGGTAAAAAGCTCGCTTTCAAAGCTGAACTTGATGCGTTAAATCAGCGTCAGCCGGAACTCAAGGACTGTGCGCCGACAGAAATCCGTTTAACGGAATTGAGAGGACAGCGTACCTTGCTGAAATCAAAAAATTATACATCCGGTATAACGGATATGTTAAACGGGATTGAACTGGAGCTGCAAAAGCTCCGTCAGGAATGGAACCGGCTGGACGGACTGACCCATTCCATTACCTCCGGTTCAAAGTGTCCCACCTGTCTGCAACATATTTCGGAAGAACATGTAGCCCATGTGAAAGTAGACATGCATAAAGAAAAGGAAATATTGAAAACCTCTGCAGAACCATTGATAAAACGCCGGGAATGGCTCCTGTCACAGGATAAGGAGAGCTGTAAGAACTTTGAAGACCGGCTTAATGAAGACCTTAAGGCCTGTGAGGACGAAATAACCAGGTTATCCCGTGAGCTGCAAGCCATGAAGTCTGAAAATGCCACAATTATTAAAAACTTTTCAGATAAAAAAACAGAGAGCATACACAGCCTTGAGAAAAAAATTGCAGAGCTTGACGGACAGATCAGTTCGGTAAAGACTGATGCTGCAAATCAAATTCTTGCATATGAAAAAGCTGTTTCCCCCAAAAAGGACAGTATCCTGAAAGAGATAGACGAACTACAGGCTTTGAAGCATGCAAAACGGGAGTCGGAATTATCCTCTATGGAAGTATCCAGGCTTTCAGAATGGTTAAAAACTATTGATTCGGACATAGAAACAATGAACCGGAAAATCATCGCAGCCATTGAATATGCTGCAAAAAGGGCGGAGCTGACTTTAAAACCATTAAAGATGGACCGGGTAAAAATTAAACTTCAGGAGGTAGTCAAGTCTACCGGTGAAATTATCAACACCTTCCGTTTCACTTATGACGGAAAGGATTACCGGATTCTATCCCTTAGCGAGAAAATCCGTGCCGGACTCGAGGTATCCAATCTGATCCAAGAGCTGACCCAAAGAAATTACCCTGTACTGGTGGATAATGCCGAGAGTATTTCCGTCATCGACAACCTGGAGCTTCAAGGACAGGTGATATTTTCACGGGTGGTAGCAGGTGCGAAATTATCGGTGAAAAGCCTGTCTCCCTGCCAGGAAGATACGGTTTTACCATTGAGGAAGGCTGGATAAGCTTAGAAAGGAGTTGATTAAATTGGACCTGCAATATAACATTCTCGAAGTGGCAAAATATATTGGCCTTAATATCCGGTTGGATATGAACGGGAAAGTGGAAGTTGAAGCCAGATGTCCTTTTTGTGATGACAGCAGCTTTCATTTAAGCCTCAACCGTGTAAAAAACGTATTCCGGTGCAACCGCTGCAAAGAAACCGGGGGTATGCTGCAGCTATACGCAAAAATATTTGGTGTAACCACAAAGGAAGCCTATTCTGCTCTTAAGGAAAAGCTTCCATCCGCTTTTCAATATGCACATCCCAAAAACCAAGCTCTTGCCAATGTGTACCCTACCAGGCCTCTGGAAGAAAGGAATGCGGTATATCAACGGCTTCTCAGCCTGCTTTCATTGTCGGACATTCACCTTCGCAATCTCAGAAAGCGGGGGCTGTCCAATGAAGCAATTCAAAGGAACTGCTATAGAAGTGTTCCTCTGGTTACTGAAGTCAGGCAGTCCATCGTAAAAAAACTGCTGGATGAATTCAAGCTATACGGTATCCCCGGGTTTTATACCGATTATAACGGCACCTGGGATATGTATTGCAAAAGCGGTATTCTCATTCCGGTAAGAAATGCAGCCAAAAAAATACAGGGACTGCAGCTCAGGCTCGATGATACCTCTAATCGGAAATACCGCTGGCTTTCTAGCAACTACTTTCAAAACGGGGCTAAAGCCGAGCCATGGGTCCATGTTACCGGCAACATCCATTCCACTTCTGCCTACATAACGGAAGGTCCTCTTAAGGCCGACGTGGCAAGCCATTTATCAGGTGACAGGCTCTTTATTGCCATCCCTGGTATAAATTGCACCGAAAGGCTGCCGGATGTGCTTAAATCCATGAGTATTATCCGGGTTGCCGAGGCACTGGATATGGATAAGCTGGTCAAGCCCGAAGTAAGCAAGGCTGTGGAGACTATCCGTAATATCGTCCAATCCTGCGGTATCGAATATGTCCCCTTCAAATGGGACAGTCAATACAAGGGAATCGACGATTATCTATGTTTCAAAATGGCAGCAGGTCAGTAAAAAGTATCAAACAATATTTTAAAAATCTTCTTTGAAAAGTCCAGTTGATTAAAAGCATGGGCTTTTTTGTTTTAAAAAATTTAAACGAAAGGGTGAAAATAAAATGCTTAAAATGGAAGACTTTATTGCTGTCAACGGCAGCAGCGAAAGTGTACTCGGTAAAATTATCTACTTCTCCTTAAGCAGCATTCTTGTTGATAAGGAAAAGCTCCATGAAATCGGCTACCGTCTGGGACTGCCCAAGGTGCAATCCCAGCGTGAATCTCTTGTGGACACCTTCAAGGCAGCAACCGGGGATATCCGGGACAGAGTGGTCAAAAAGAATGGCGTCGTAAAAAAGATTGTCAAGATTTATGTCCGGGATAACGAGCGAAGCCGGAGCAATAAGGAGGTTATCAGCCGTGAACTGGTAAAGGAGGTACTGGGTGTGGATACTAACCGTTATGTCAAACTGGCCAACCTGTACTTCAATACTGAGAATCGGAGCTTCTGGTACGAATGCAGCGATATAGACCCGGATGTGGATAGTGAAAAGTATTGTCAGCGTGCCAAGGAACTATTTGAGTTGTACCAGAAATGCTATAGCCGCAACTCCATCGAAACTCTGGTGGACAGCTTTATTAGCAGCATGGATGCCGTAAAAATATCAGTACACGGAAAAATGTTCTTCGTACCCCGGCACACTATGTCGAAGGTGGACATACTGGAGGATTTTATCGAAGAGCTCAATACCTGCAATCTAAATTCCGGCAACCAGATCATCGCAAATTCTATGTTCGTCATTAATGATGAAAAGCAGCGACTGAAGATGGAGCAGGAATTTTACACCACAGTCCGTAAGGAACTGGAGATGTGCCAGGAAAGGCTGCAGCATTTCATCCAGACCGGCAGCCAGAGCAAGCTGATAGTAAGCAAATGGCTCAGTAAGATATCAATGATTGAGGAAAAGAAGCGTCAATATGAAGCCCTGTTCCGTAAAGAACTGGACCGTCTCAATGACGATTTTGATGTCCTTAAGCTACAAAGCCAGGAACTGCAACTCAGACTCAGAAAACTTGAAACGGATGGTGGTAGCCTGTGGACATAAATCTTCGGGAAAGCTATGAACGGATGCTTGATGAGGTAGACATGCTGGAATTTGACATAGAGGGATGCGAAGGTTTTCAACAGCAGATATCACTGGCTGCACAAATTATTAAAAAACTGTATCTAATAGAAATTCTAAAAATCATGCAGCCGGTTGAAGCTCAGCTTAACAAAACCGACCTTATTGAGTTCAGAAGCTCTTTTAAGGAATGGTCACTAAAAGTCGATATTGTGGCAAAAGCTCTTCAAAACGGGGACAGGATTGATTGTGATGAAACCGTTATGGACATCCTTGATAGAATGCTTCCATATCTCAAGGGTAGGATCAAAAACCTGACTTATTATAAAAAAAGCAGGCAGATTCAGATTGCTGCGTGAGAAAGGAGTTCCTTAAACCCCTGAAAGGGTTTTAGGGAGCTCTTTTTTTATTTTTATTTCATTCTCTCTGCACATATACAATAAATCATGTTGCTACTTGTCCTTCTTCATAAGAAAAATCTTGAGTACATCAGAAGCCATCGAAAGCTCACGTTGTGTGCATTTCTTCAGAAGTTCTATTATCGGTTCTGCATCGCCTGTAGGCTCAGATTCTCCTAATATAAGGTAATCCAGCTTTATATGTAATGACATAGCTACTGCAACAGCAGTATCCAGCGACATCTGCTTCCGACCAAGCTCAATCCCCGAAAGATATCTTGGTGAGATATTTACAAGTTCTGAAAACCTCTCCCTTGAAAGGCTATACTTCTCACGTTCTGCACGGATTCTTTTGCCTATTTCCTTGAGTTTATCATTTGTCATAGCTATTGATAACACATCCTTCCATTATGATTTTAAAATCTGGTGTCCTCGATAAACATGTACCATAAGGCGTTGATTTGTTAAGCCTATTAGGATACAATGTCTAATGGAATAAGATGGCTGGTATTTTTTCATCTGTCATGACGAATATATATTATATAACCGTTACATGGAGTAGAAATCCAATGAGAATATTAAAAAATGAATTGTTGGCATCAATGGACGTGCATCACACATATGAGTGCTACTACCAATTTTCAACAGAAAGTATTGTTACTGTCAGATGCGCTGATTTGATGGATTCAGAGGACATATACAGTACTGGGATTGACATTGTCATTGGAGAGACCCCAGAATTACATATAAAACCAATAGCTCGTAAATCTATTATCATATACCCCTTTGATTACGTTGAAATACCGGGAAGGTATCATATTTATGTCGAAAAATCTATGATGAACCACTTCTGCAAATCAATTGAAGACGGTAATATTTCAGATTCTCTGTTATTTATTCTTAAGCACAGGAATAAAAGTAATGCCGGCAAATTTATGCAAACTCTAAAAGCACTAAATCTTGAAAACCGCCTGATTCCATTTAAAGAAAGTTTCTATTTATCAATTGCTTTGGACTGGTGTAAAGCAAACAATATTGAAATGACTAAATAAATAAAAATCTTTAATATTATCTCAGCTTCCGCTAAAAAATATTTCTTTTAGTACTTAATTACTACAACCATATAGTACCAAAGCTTTATTTACATGGGATTAATGCTCGATTATCACTCTTGTTATGGAATGCATTATTTTACATGTAGTTGCAATTTTCCCCTTAAAGTAAAATTATTTTTACAAGTGGTTACTTTTTGATACCAAAAAAATCAATTTACTTTATAGAAACAAAAATGAGGGGGAGAAATGATGCATTACAAAAGAAGATTGGGCAAATGTGAAAAGGAGCAGATGTATGACTCTTATATGAAAAGTTTTATTATTAATTCCTGCAAAGAATTTCTGAGAAATAAATGCAAGGAAAGAGGGAATGCAAAAGAGGTACCTCTGGATGATTATTCTGATGAGCTTTCAATTCCCGGTCCTGATGAAAAAGAGTTATTCTCACTATTATTGTCAACCGTAAATAATCCTGTCGATTCATTTATTAACGAAATAAAGCAAAGCATTTCAGACGATACGTTATATAGGTCTTTACAAAAATTGACTGACATTCAGACAAAGGTGCTTTGCCTGAGATACCTATTAAATTATAAATTTCAAATTATCGCAGCTTTATGCGGGACAAGCGAAGCATCAGCTAAGAAAATCAACCGGGTAGCAAAAGATAAGTTGCATAGACTCTATAACGGCAACTTTCATTGAAGGAGTTGTTTAAATTGCCTAATCTTGTTGACTTGAATGTGATTATGAAAGCAAAAAGGGGCGACGAGGTCTCAATAGTGGAAATATTAATGCATTATCGAAGATTTATAGATTATCAGTGCACAAAAATATGTGGTTATGGAAACAAGCAGGAAAGATATGTAGATGAAGACTGCAGGCAATTTGTATTCCTGAAAATGTTAAAGGCTATTGAAAATTTCGATCCCGATTATTGTAAATAAGCTTGCTTCGCAGTTTAACATAGATAACCGGAACCTTGAAAATTCCGTATATAGCGGTTCATATGAAAGCATACAGGTTACAAAGCCATGCGGTCCGGAAGGACAGCGACATAAGATGCCTTGCTGAAGACATAGGCAGGCTGAAACGAGAAACATATACTGGGGATGGCACCCCGGCCGCGATGACCCCGCATGGTAATAATGAGACTTCCTCTTAATTAGAGGCCCGGTCCAGGGAGGGATTCAGAACCCTATGATGCAGCCAGAGCAGACCTGTATGTGTCCTCGGTATGGGACCATGGTAAAAGAGTATACCGGATCCGGCGGGTGAATGAACGCAATAAATATCATTTGTTTTAGTATAAAAGTATTTTTTAGGTAATAAAAGGCGCGAAAGTAACCTCACAGATATTTGTGCTGGGAAGACAATGGCAGGAGTCACGCGCCTTTCTTATTAAGATATAAAGAAAAATATATAAAAATATCAAAAAACAGCTAAAAATATGCAGGTTGAAGGTTGACAGGACATATCATATAATTAAGGTATGTACCTTGACAAGTTCATATTTGCCTATTGTGCAGTATGCTATTATCCTTCACCCTGTGCAATCTTTAAGGGGGCAAAGCAAATGACTGACAAATCAACCATAAACAAGCGCACATTAATCCTCAGAAGTAGCGGTAAAAAAGCAGATAATTCACATATCCTGCTGCTAATACTTGAGGCTGTAGATTCTATCCTTAGTCCTGATTGTGATCAACCTGTTTTGGACTCCTGACGTATTGCAATAGACAAAGAAAGGAGTAGCATACAAATGGGTGTGCTTGATAAACTTCGTGCGCGGAAAAATATTATACGCGCCGTCGCATATGCCCGTTTCTCATCTGACAACCAGCGTGATGAATCTATTGATGCACAATTCCGTGCAATACGTGATTATGCCGAAAAAAACAACATTATAATAATAGCTGAATATATAGACAGGGCAAAATCAGCCACTACGGACAACAGACCGGAGTTTTTGAAAATGATAAGTGACTCGGCAAAAGGTGATTTTGACATTGTCATTGTTCACAAACTCGACAGATTTGCTCGAAACCGGTATGACAGTATTGGTTACAGAATGGAATTGAAAAAGCATAATGTCTCTTTAATCAGTGTGCTTGAGAACCTTGATGACGACAGCCCGGAATCCGTTATCCTGGAATCTTTGTTGGAAGCAATGGCCGAGTATTATTCCAAAAACCTTTCCCGTGAAGTACAGAAAGGCATGAAGGAAAATGCCCTGAAAGGAATTCATACGGGAGGTATTCCTCCGTTAGGCTATGATCTTGATCCGACAACAAGACTGCTTGTTATCAATGAACGTGAGGCTGCTGCAGTCCGGCGAATCTTCAGGTTGTTCATTGAAGGCCTGGGTTACCATCGCATCCTTCATGAACTTAACCAGGAGGGATACCTGACCAAGACGGGAAAACCTTTCGGAAAAAATTCATTACATACCATTCTCCAAAATGAGAAATATTCCGGAGTATATGTTTTTAACAAAACAATCAAGAAGGATATGAATGGCAAGCGCAACAGCCATAAATACAAGGATCCCGAAGAAGTAATCCGCATTGAAGGATTGGTACCCCAAATAATACCGGAGGATGTATTCCAAAAGGTTCAGGAAAAAATGACTGCAAGAAAACAAACCCATCCATGCAATACTGTAAAGGAAATATATATATTGTCGGGGAAAATAGTTTGCGGTGAATGCAATTCTGCATATGCAGGGACACGAAAAAAATCCAGCCGGGGAAAAAGATATCATATAACCTACAGATGTACGCTTCGGGATCGAAAAACAAGCGGGTTGTGCCATAATAAGGAAGTAAGACGTGAGTATGTTGAGGCATTTGTATTAGAGCGGCTTGCAGATTGCGTTTTTAGCGAAGAAATAATCCCTCAGTTGTTTACCGAGTATAAAAAGTTCAAGTCCGACCTGAATACCGAGTATATGTCAAGGCTTGATGACATGCGTAAACGTATGGCTGAAACTGAAAGGGAAATTGCAAACATTGTAAAAGTGATCGCAAAAACCGGTTCCGATGCTTTGTGCAATCATCTGGAGGAACTTGAAAACGAGAAGCTGGAGCTCGTGGATAAACTCAGACAATATGAATCCAATCTCGAGGATCCGTCAGTAACAATGGAGCTTGTAGCTCAGGCATTCAAAAAGGCCCGTGAGATGCTGATAGAAGGCAAGCTCAATGTATTGCAGAAGCTTGTTGAATTATATATTCAGCGTGTTGTTGTGTTTCAGGACAGAATTGAAGTATTTTTCAATATGTGGACAGATGCTTATCCTCCTGGATTGGATGATAACCGGGAACATATGATGGAAAAAGAAAAATGCTCCACATTTATGGATGGAGCAAATTACATTTCTAAAGCGCACACATGTATGTGCGCTGAACTGGTGGAGGCGAGGGGAGTCGAACCCCTGTCCGAAACCATATCCTCCAGCGCTTCTACGGGTGTATCCCTCAATTTAACATTCCTGACGCGCATCCCCCAAGGGCAAGGTCTGCGTTACCGTATCCTTTAATCACTTTTACGGCTCAAGGCTACCACCGCAACCGTTTCAACGTTTAACCTTCCTACGCCGAAGGCCTGACTTAATGACGCCGGCTACCCCAGATGCAGAAACCTAGGACCGACGGTTAGCATTGCCTAAGCGGCAAATGCTAATTCTTGGTTAAAATTATTCGTTTTAGCGTTTAATTTTATTTTCTCGTTTTTTAAGAGGCCAACGAGAATCCTCTACCCGCTACCCTGGTTCCAACAATCCCGTCGAAACCAATACGCCCCCATGTATATAATATAAAGAAGACACACCTTCCCGAACAATCGGCATTCCTCTTTTGCGTGAAAGAATGTCCCCTTTTAATTATCAATGTCCCTACTGCCTTGTGCTTTCCTTGAGCCTGCGGTCTATTTCCCGCTTCGCATCCCTTTCAGCAATGTCCTCGCGCTTGTCGTACAGCTTCTTGCCCTTGGCAATCCCAAGTTCCAGCTTTACCTTGCCTCGTTTGAAGTAAAGCTGCAGAGGCACCAGCGACATGCCCTTCTGTTGAGTATACCCTATAAGCCTGTTAATTTCTGCCTTATGCAGAAGAAGCTTCCGATCCCTCAGAGGGTCTTTGTTGAATATATTCCCCTGCTCATATGGGCTTATATGCATTCCGTTCAACATCACTTCGCCGCCGGTAATCATGGCATAGCTGTCTTTCAGGTTAACCTTGCCCTGCCTTATGGATTTCACTTCCGTGCCTGACAGGACAAGTCCCGCTTCAATTGCCTGCTCGATAAAATAATCGTGCCTGGCCTTTTTGTTTTGGGCAATAATCTTAACATCCTCTTTTGCCATTACACTTACCTTCCGGTATACTACCACATTTGCCGATAAAAAGAACCCTTTCAAAAGGGTTCTTTCCTTAAACAGCAGCTTTAAGCTCCGTAATCATTATACCACGAATAGTCAGAGTGTCAAGTTATTGCAGTATTCCGGTTTCTCCTGTCATGCCGGCATTTTCCGGCACTAATGCAGCAGGTTGAAGCCATCCGCCGGCAATTAAGCTATAGCTGCTTTTTCCTTCTGAAGAACGGTAAATCAGTACAATAAAATATCCAAGCATATTTTTCAGTGCAAATCTGCCAATATCAAATTACTGATAATAACAAAGCAAGCCGGTAAAATATCATTTATCCTCCAGCAACCTCTTCTCTCCGGTCAATCCCTGAATAGGCCTGATATTCTGGGTTACTTCCATTACTCCCATAAACTCATTTTTTTCATTTCTTACAGCAAAGTACCTTATATATATGAACTGTTCGCCCATCCTGATCCAGAAATCCTCATGGTCTTTTCTACCTGCTTTCAAATCTTCCACAATCCTCTCAACTATATGAACACTGGCAGGCGGATGACAATTCTGTACCTGCCTGCCGATGATGGCCTTTGTTCTTGGGAAGATCCTTTCTTTCCCCTGAGAAAAATACTTAACAGCGCCTTCCTTATCTACAAAGGTTATATCAAGGGGAAGAGCATTAAGCATGGAACTAATTTCCTCCGGCAGAAGAATGCCTGTTTCAAGGCTGATATATCCGTTGTTTGACGGAATATCTACTTTTTGTTTTTCTTTCTCCAGTATTTCCGTTTTGGCCGGCTTCCATTTTTCTCCCGGTTCTACCAGACAGTACCCGATCTCATGACTTTCTTCGGCAATCCTGACCCACTCATCCTCTGCAAGTGTTTCCAGAACCATTGGGAAAAGGATGTTTTCCTCCTTAAAAATCATATCCAGAATCTTTGTAACAGTCTCGCCTGCTTTTTTTACCAATTGATCCCTATCGTTTTTATAATTTGCAATAATATTTCTTGTTTCTTTTATCAAAGCTCTGATTTCATCGTCAACACCCCACATAACTTTGGGCGGGGCAGTTATCCCGTATTTCTCCATGAAAGGGAACAGCAGATTTTCCTTTTTGAGATAATGCTTGTCAATATTCCACAGCAGACCGAAATCCTCCGCCAGATTGTCCGGATTATCCCTGACGCCATTTGTTTTAAAGGCTTCCAGATGCGGATTTATCCTTTCATTAACAAGCCTCTCAATCTCTTTATTTTCCAGTTTAAAGGTGTGAACAGGGTGCCCAGGTATCTCTTCAGGCTTTTTTACCCTGTGAATTTCCTCTATGGAGCCTTTGAAAACAGCTGCATGCACGTCACACAGGCGTTGGATTTCCTCTAAAGGCATACCGTCCATTATAAGGCTTTGCTCCATCTCTGATATCTCAGCCGGTGAAATACCTTGTATCAATTCTTCAAAGCGCGGCTTGATTTCATCCGTGCTTTTACCGCCGTGCAATTCTGTAATCAGACCTTTCAGTACTTTCTGCCTGTATTCGCGGTTATTGATATATTCACTCATGATGTGTTCCTCCTTACTCTATTATGATGTACCCTTTTCTGGAGAATTCTTCTTTTATCTTATCCAAATCAATACCTTTCATAACTGCACCTTTAGGAATAGTCATAAACCGTCCTACTGTATTCAGAGATGCTGTATTGGTTATTTGCTCGAAGCCGAGTCCCCTCATTATCTCCGCTGCTTGTGGATCTTGCTTGCACAATTCGTATACGCTCTTGGAAAAATCAATTGTCTTCGACATGCAACTCCCTCCGTTTCTACTATTACTGTATATCTATACCCAATTTTTTAAACAAAATATTGTTTTCCAGATGAATATGCTGAAACAAATCTGCCTCCAGTTCCTGCATTTTTGTATATGTCAGACGATAACTGCCGCAGCCGTCATCCGGGACTTTATAATCACCGGTTATATTTCTTAATTCCTTGAGAATTGTCCCCGCGCCTTCGTGCTCATTTTCCATTACCTTCACTGCGCTCTTGATTCTCAGCAGGAGGCCGTCTGCAGGAGCTTTTTCATATGCTTCCATCATGGGAAACAAAGCCCCTTCTTCCTTTTGCAAATGCTGCTCCAGATCCATTTTTAATGTGGAAAAGAGCTTGTGTACCCTGAAAAGCTCATCATGGTTCACTCCATGCACACTCATGATCTTTGTTGTCAATTCACCTAATTCGGGAAGCACTCGTTTGGTATAAGTATGATGTGTATTTAAAATGTATTTTATCAAAGTATTTGGTGACATATCCCGGAAATCACCGGCATTAATTTTATTTTTTTTGCTTTCACCCAGAGCATCATTCAATTTCTTTAGTATTTCAGGTTCACTTAGATTTTGTTCCTTGGCGGCCTCAGCCAGAGACCTGTTTCCTCTACAGCAAAAGTCAATCTTATATTGCTTGAATATATTGCCGGCCTCAAGCATTATGGAGACGATTTCTCCCAGGTTTTGAGTATTTTTGAATGTATCCATTTTCAATTCCTCCCTGTAATATTAATAATTTATGATTTAATAATACAGATGCCAGGGGGTAAATTCTGTGACGCCGGTCATAATTTTAAAAAATTTGTATCTCGTTTAACATAAAAAAAGAGCCTGAATTAGCTTCAGGACTTTGATGGCATATATATTTTTATTCTTCAAGGGCTCTCATGTTCAGGATCAGTATTTTTTTATTGCCTATCATCTCAATGACGCCTTCATCCTGCAAAACACCCAGCTTTCGGCTGACAGTTTCCCTTGCCGTACCTATATAATTGGCTATTCCCTCACGGCTCAAAGGCAATTCCACAAGAACTCCCTTCGTATGCTTTCTTCCATATTTTGCAGCAAAATCAAGCAGGATTCCATTTATGCGGGATTCTATACTTTTGGTGCCCATACTTTGTATGGAACTTTCCAGTTTGTCCATACGACTGCCCAGTTCTTCAATTATTTTGATTCCTATTTCAGGGTATTCAATGAGCAGTTTTTGAAAATCCTTTTTATTTATCATACATATATGCGTAGCTTCCATTGCTTCTACGTTATAAGTGGCTTCATGCCTCTTCAGCAGATTTTTTTCACCAAAGAAGTCCCCTTCGGAAAAAATGTACAGTATCTGCTCTTTTCCTTCATGAGTGTAACGGAAAACTTTAACCTGTCCTTTTTCGATAATTATGAGGCTCTCAGGGATACTGCCTTCCATTATAATCAACTCATTTTTTTCATACCTCTTTTTTGTGATCAAGGCCGCCATCCTGCTTAACTCTGCCGGGTCCAGACCTGAGAATATCGGCACTCGCCTTGCACATAACTGATTCTGGCAGCTTCCACAATTACATACGGACTTTTCTTTCAAAACAGCACTCCCCTTTTTCAATTTCCATATATATTATGAATATACCCGATATTCACCAATAGTAATGCACTATTTTCATATTTTAACATATATTCCTCCGCTGTGCTCAAGGCGCAAAAAGTTATGAAACATACTTCTTATAGGAAACCCCAGGCCAAAGGCACTGAACCCCGGAGTTGAAGTGCCTACATGAATAAAAAAAGAGCTGTAGCGGAAAAGTTCCGCTACAGTCGCCTGTATCCGTAATAATTTCTACACCTTGCACCCGTTTTTGGTAAACAGGTAATTATACAGGCTTCCATGTCTTATCTCGTCTGTTATTATTTCAGTAAGTATATTGATCTGCACTCTGTCTTGCAAAGCGAAAAGAATCCTTCTATATTTTCTCACAGCATTCTGCTCACCCAAAAGTGCTTTTTTGATACCGGCGCAATATGACGCCGGTTTCTGAAAAGTTACATCCTGAGTCTGCGGCAGCATCTGCCCCGTCAGTTGGTAGTAAACCTGCCTGAACAGGCTGAAATGCTTGATTTCATCATCCCGGATTCCGGTAATGATCTCCTTGTCTTCATTTGAGGGTGCATTGTCAATCAGGTATTGATAAAATTTTCTGTCCTCTGCTTCCCCGGTCACGGCCTCCTGGATGGACTTCAAAGCATCAGAAAGATTATGGTGATAAGTATAAGGTTCCAGACCGGTACTCATTGGCATCTGAGGCCGCTCATAAAAATCAGGCGTCATCATATACTGGTTCTGCTGCATCATGCAGGGCGGCATATTCATCATGCCTGGCATATAGTTATAATTTTCCATATAATCATTCCTTTAATCCGATTTATATAATATATTATGCGCAGTATCACACTGCTGTGAGTAAAGACCTGCAAGCCATTATGAATCGAACCTACCGATAATGTAACTGCAAATAGTCTTACCTTTCTCCTGGCAAGGCTGACATATCGAACGCATAACCGAAGCAAGTCCGATATATTGTCACACATAACCGAATATAAATTTACAACATGCAAACACTATGGAGTATATTTCTAGAGAGGAAGTGTTTTTATGGCACTATTAGGCAATCCCTTTATAGCCACCATCCCGAAACAAATGTCCAACGATGAGACCGCTCAAGCGCTCCGGGTAGATTTAGCCGGCGAGCTTGAAGCAATTATCGGTTACGAAGCCCATGCAATGGCAACTAATGATGAGAGAGTCAGAAAGGTTCTTTATCATATAGCTGATGAAGAAAGGCGGCATGTAGGTGAATTGCAGCAGCTGCTTTATATGGTCAGTCCCCGGGAAGCCGAACATACTGAAAAAGGAAAACAGAAAATTCAGCAGCAGCAGGCACAGAATTTCCAGACTCCCATGCAGTAAAGGGACAAAGACAGGCGAAATACAGAAATCTACAAGAATCGGGTAACCGGGGCCTTACGGCCCCGTGTATCACAATTTTACTCCTGCAGCCTTTTTTCCAGAGCTGCCAGCTGTGCAGTCATCTCCTTGGGAAGAGTGGCGCCATATTTGGCATAGTGCTCCTTGATAGAAGCAACTTCCTTCAGCCATTCGTCCTTCCTAACTTTAAGCAGTTCTTCCATCTCGGCATCACTGACTTTCAAGCCTTCCCGGTCAATAGCGTCCGCCGCCGGCAGATAACCGATGGGCGTCCTGACTGCCTTGCCTGCGCCTGATACCCTTTCAACGATCCATTTGAGTACGCGGCTGTTTTCGCCGAATCCCGGCCAGAGCCATTTACCTTTTTCATCCTTGCGGAACCAGTTGACATAGAATATTTTCGGCAGCTTGTCGGCAGTTGTGTTTGTACTGATATCCAGCCAGTGCTGTAAGTAATCACAAACATGATAGCCTATGAAAGGCAGCATCGCAAAGGGATCGCGGCGTACCTGGCCGATATTTGCAGAAATTGAAGCTGCCGTTATTTCAGAACCCATAATGGAACCCATGAAAACACCGTGATTCCAGTCAAAGCTTTCATGAACCAAAGGAATTGTGCTGGGACGGCGTCCACCGATGAGAATTGCAGAAATCGGCACTCCTGCAGGATCTTCCCACTCAGGCGCAATAGCGGGGCATTGGTTTGCAGGCGCAGTAAAGCGTGCATTGGGATGCGCAGCCGGATCCTTGGAGCCCGGCGCCCAGTCATTGCCTTTCCAGTCAATGAGGTGATTTGGGGCATCAATTCCAATACCTTCCCACCATATGTCGCCGTCATCTGTCAACGCAGTATTTGTAAATATGGTGTTTTTGGCTGCGCTCAGCATTGCATTGGGATTTGAATCCATGGAGGTACCCGGTGCGACGCCAAAGAATCCTGCTTCAGGATTTATTGCATAGAGGCGTCCGTCTTTCCCGAATTTCATCCAGGCTATGTCATCACCGATGGTTTCTACCTTCCAGCCGGGAATTGTGGGAACAAGCATTGCAAGATTGGTCTTACCGCATGCGCTGGGGAAAGCTCCGCAAATATATTTTTTATTACCTTTGGGGTCGGTAAGCTTGAGTATCAGCATATGCTCCGCCATCCAGCCTTCATCGCGGGCCTGGACAGATGCTATACGGAGAGCGAAGCATTTCTTTCCAAGCAGAGCATTGCCGCCATACCCTGAACCGTAGGACCAGATCATTCTTTCTTCAGGAAAATGGCTTATGTATTTTTGCTCAATTGGCGCACAAGGCCAGGATGAATCCTTTTGCCCCTTCTCCAGGGGAGCGCCTACCGAATGAAGGCAAGGTACAAATTCCCCGTCGCCGAGAGCATCAAGAACTTCTTTGCCTATGCGTGTCATGATGCGCATATTTACTACAACATAAGGGCTGTCGGTCAGTTCGACGCCAATTTTGGATATGGGCGAGCCTATAGGCCCCATTGAGAAAGGAATGACATACATGATCCTTCCCTTCATACATCCCTTGTATAAAGCTCTCATAGTTGTCTTGAGCTCATCCGGGTCAACCCAGTTGTTTGTCGGTCCCGCATCTTCCTTCCTTTTGGATGCAATAAAGGTCCTGTCCTCAACACGGGCCACATCGGACGGATGGCTGCGGAACAAATAGCATCCGGGGCGTTTCTCAGGGTTTAAAGGGGTAGCCATACCGGAATCTACCATTAATTTTAGCAATTTGTCATTTTCTTCCTGAGAACCATCGCACCAGTATATCTGGTCCGGCTGGCACATATATGACATTTCCTTTACCCAATCCTGCAACTTTTTGTTTAAAGTCATTCTAAATCTCCCTTCGAGAAAAATATTTTTTGCTGCCATGTAACTGTAGAACAATGTGTTCGAAGCTATGTTACCCATGCTATGTTACTCATGTATCGTAAAATATACATACATGTGTTAAAAATTGTAACACAACAATGTGAAAACTTCAACATGAAAAGCTGCAAAAATAATAAAGATTTATCTGATTTAATATTATTCAACATCGTTAAAGCTTGATTATTTTTACGACAGGCGCGAGGCGTAATCTTCGTAACCAAAGCGTCTTATTACCCTGATGCCTTCAGTTTCATTATAGAGAGCGATTGAGGGAAGGTTTACGCCATTAAAGGTATTATTCTTGACCATCGTATAATGCGCCATGTCACAGAAAACAAGCCTGTCACCCGGCTTCAGCGGCTGCTTGAAGGAATAGTCGCCTATTATATCCCCTGCAAGACAGGTCAGTCCTCCTAGCCTGTAGGTATAAGCATATTCCTCAGACCCGCCGGAACCAATTATATACGGTCTGTAGGGCATTTCAACAACATCGGGCATATGGCAGGCCGCCGAAGTATCAAGGATGGCAATATTCATATTATTTTCAACAATGTCCAGAACAGTGGCAACCAGATAGCCTGTATTTAAAGCAATGGCCTCTCCCGGCTCAAGATAGATATCTACCGAATACTTATCCCTGAAATAAATAATGGAACGTATCAAGGCTTCCATATCATAATCCGGCCTGGTAATATGATGACCCCCGCCCATATTGAGCCACTTCATATTCTTTATGAACCTGCCGAATTTCTCGTCCACTACTTTTACAGTACGCTCGAGGGTATCTGAATTCTGCTCGCACATGGTATGAAAATGAAACCCGTCTATACCGTCTAGCTCCCCAGCCCTGAAATTGGATAAGGTCACGCCCAGCCTGGAATTCTTGCAGCAGGGATTATATATGGGGGTCTCTATTTCCGAATATTCAGGATTTATCCTGATGCCGCACTCAATTTTCTTTGGATAATTCCTTACCATATCTTTAAACCTGTCCCATTGATCAAATGAATTAAAAACAATATGGTCAACATAGCTAAGAAGTTCTTTAAATTCACTTTCCACATATGCCGGCGCATAAACGTGAACTTCCTTTCCCATTTTTTCGAAGCCCAGCCTGGCCTCGAACAAAGAGCTGGCGGTAATACCCTTGAGATATTTCCCTACCAGAGGAAATACCGAAAACATGGAAAAGCCCTTCAGTGCAAGAAGAATACTGCACCCTGTGCGCTGCTGCACCGAATACAGTATTTTTAAGTTTTTTTCAAGCAGCCTTTCATCAATGACATAACATGGTGACGGCAAAACGTTGAAATCGATATCCATTATCCTACCTCTGTTTCTA
>VEPD01000321.1 GCA_012027035.1 Ruminiclostridium sp.
CGAAGGCAGACTGGTTCAACGCATCACCTTGCCGAATTCCTTTTGCTTGAAGCAGTTTATTATCTTTTTTATACTGCATTCCGAGAGATGATATCTATCGGCAATAGCTTCCTTGCTTACGCCGCTTCTATAAAGCAGAATAATCTCATTATTCCGGCTGCTGTATTTTTCTCTAGTTCCATTTGATTCACCCCACCCCGTCCTGATTTCCCCGTTGCCGGGAACATAGATCATTTCGCATTGCACATATTGCTGCAGTTCTCTCAAAAGACGGTCTGGCAGGACTGTTTTAGCATTTTTATATTTCAAAATATCACACTCCGTTTCATTCCTTACAGGAATACTAAAATAGATATAAAAAATCCACAGAGAATAACCACCTGTGGATCAAAACCTTCGAGGCATCAAGCTTTTTTATTTATGGTCGATACCGCTGATACAGTTCGCCGCAAATAAAAAAAGCACGATAACCTCTACCGTACTGTTTGAAAGGGGCATTCCTCTTCACGAGGTATGTCCCTTAACCTTATATTCAGGTTTAAGGGTTATTTCAAGTATTCCTGCAAAAGGCATAAGCAAAAAAGCCATTAAACGTGGATAAATTCTTCATCCTGCGCCTTTTGCCAGTATTCAGTTAAAGGAAAGCCACCTCAACACTCACTACAGTCATATTAACACTCCTTTCAAACTGATATTTTAAATTCACATTTATTGTATTACAGCATTTTACATGCCGTCAAGAGAAAGATTTTTTATAAGTATTCTTGGTTCATTGATACACCGATGTAAACGAAATCCTGAAGGTATTGGGCTCCACTAATTTTAACAAAATTCCGCTTCGATGGAATATTTATAAAGGCGGTCAGGCCTTTCAGCCTGACACGCCCCCGGCCATCAAACAATGGCCACCTCCATTGCAATCTTCACTTCGATCACTCCTTTCTTACGAAAGTCGGCTCCGGTTGCCGCAATGTACAGATATCATGTACATTACTATTATAATCCCGCCCGGCTGATAACCTCAAGCCACCAAACAGCTATAACCAAAGTTTCCCCGGCTATTGTAGAGCCTTTCCATTCTTCCATAAGCATATTCTGCCATAAATCAGACCTCTGCTTTTATATTTCATAATCTTTGGCATCCTGTGCAAAAATATATGCTCCCGCCCATATAAGCCTCTTTTTTAATAATGCCGCCGCATACATTACAGAGCTTGCCGACAGTGTTCTTGCTGAGCCTAGTTTTATAACCGCCAGTGCAGCCAAACAAGTCTCTTTCGGTATCCCTGCCTCCCTGGAATGTCATCTCGGCAAGTGTAGATTTTATAGCGCCGAAAATCTTATCCTTATCTTCTTCGGAAAATGTTTTTACCTTTCTCTTAGGATGGATTCCGGCGTTAAAGAGTATGTCCTGCAAAACACCGTTACCAAGGCCGGGGACTCTTTGTTCTGTAGCAAGCAAAGCTTTGGCGCTTAAGCCCTCGGCCCCGGGTGCGGAAATAATGCCATCAAAATAAGCTTTGTCAAATCTGTCTGAAAGCGGTGAAGGCCTGTCCTTTGCTTGTTGATAATATTTATTATCGAACTTACCTTCTTTAAAGCAGCATATGCCACCATACATTTGAACCGATGCACTTAATGCCGAATAGTCCTCAAATTCAATCAGTAGCTGATGTTTTTGCGGCCTTTCTTCCTTCTCTTCATGATACCTCAAGTTGATACCGTCATTCAACAATATCACAGCGTCCTCCGCCTTAATATCCAAATGACCTCCTATGCCCACTGCTCTGCCTATCGCCTTACCGGCAAGGAGTTCATGGTATTTTTGAGGATCTCCGTGATACCAGGCAAATTTATGAGGACTTTGCGCCGCAGTGACATTCAATATTCTTTTCCCACTGATGGTTTCATTGATCTGCTGAGCAGCAACAACAGTTTCCGGTAGTTCTATCATCGTTTTCCCTCTCACTAATCCCCAGGTATACTATCCTTTTTAGCTTTTACCTTTTAAAAAACAAATTTCAAATTATAAAGGAAACCCCGGATTCAGAACGGTTTGTCCTGCTAAATGTCCCTATTTCCTCCATCTCTTCAACTGCGGAAACATTTCCTGCATGGCTTTCCTTGCTGTTTCTTCATCCGGCCACGGGTCACCCTTTGACACAAATGGAACACACATCTCGATCATCTCATCCATTGTAGTCTCAGATGTAAATGCTCCACCCTTGTAACAATAAGCACAGTAATCCTCATTCCTGCTTCCATCGGCATTTGTACCGAACATGTCCGGGGCCCCCAAAGGCATAGCACAACTCTGGCAAAACTTCATTTCACATTTTTCCATGATCATCTTCTCCTTTTCGGTTTTGATATTGTTATTCTATATCATAGGATTTGACAACAGTATGTCATATTTATAAATGTTTCTCATAAAACCCCAACGCTTTTTTCATCCTATCGGAAAGTATATCCCTGATATGTTCCGGTTCCAATACCTCCATATAACATCCGAAAGACAGCATGTAACCGTAAACCCATTCATCTTCAGGGAATGTGACTGTTACATCACAGGTGCCGTCGGTATTTTTGATAATAAGCCCATCGTCAAAATCATCATAGAGTCTGTATAGAACTTCAGGGTAAAACTTTAATCTTAGTTTGACTAATTTTTTTGGTGGCTTACCAATCCCATCTTTTCTGCGGTCTTTAGAATTTCTCCGGATAAATACGCTGTTTGTCACAATGACATTTTTTATTCTGGATATACGAAAGACACGAAAATCCTGCACCAAATTGCAATAACCCCACAAATACCATGCCTGCCCCTTAAAAATAAGCTTCATCGGCTCAATACTGCGATTACTTCTTCCACCGTCGGCATTGATGTAATCAAATGTAATTATCATGCGTTCAAGTATTGCCTTTTTAATATCTGTAAATTTGCTATATTCGTTAGGGTTGCTGCCCCACGGAGAGAAATCAATATTTACCCAATCCGTTGTATCCACATTCTTAAAAACAGCGCCGATTTTGTCCAGCACAGCATCAATTTCAGGATATTTTGCAGCTTGCAGGGTTTTTAACGCAAGCAGCAGACTTTCACTTTCATGTTCCGATATCAGGGCTTTATTAAGGGAGTAGTTATCCAGTAAAGAAATACCCCCGCCATTCCCCTTGCTCATGAAAACAGGCACCCCTGCGCTTGAAAGTACATCCACATCCCTGTATATGGTTCTTGCAGATACGCCAAACCTTTCTGCAAGTTCTTTTGCGGTAATAGTTCCTTTGTTTAATAAAATTATTGTTAATTCCAGCAGACGGTTTATCTTCATTCCTGCTCCACATCCATTCAGTGCAATTATATATGATAAACAGGACATATGCATGTCATATTTGGCAAAGCTATAATAATTTTTTACCACTTTTTGATTTTTAGAAGTAAATGCTGTTATTAGCGTCTAACGCCTTCTCTTGAAGCTTAATAATTTTAAGTACCAAATCAAACTCGTTTTCCCAATAAATAATTACCCTGTTGATTCTCTTCATAATGCCTGCCATGACATATCCTCAAACAGCGACTTAATATCGACCTTTAAGCCCTCGAAGACTATTGATTGAGCGATTTCACCCATCTTAAAAAACTCCGTTTTATCAATTTTGAATTCAACAAAAGTATATATGGTAATCCTCTTGTAGTCAGTGTCTACAATCCAGTATTCCGACACACCCGACATCATAAATGTATTCAGTTTGTAAACCATGTCCCTGCTTCTCGTACTGCTGGAAAGTATCTCCAGTGTCAATGTGGGAGTTCCTGTATATCTCCTCCGTTCATTCACATTATTCTCCATATCACACAAGACAATCAAATCCGGCTGAAGCACGTCCGGATCCTTAATATCCTTTTTCCTGAAATGAACATCGAAAGGCGCCATAAACGGCTTGCACTTCTTTCCCTTGAAAAATTCCTTGAAAAGCACATGTAAATTCCCCAGAATATCCTGATGGTCTATATCCGGCGAACTCATAATGTGAATTTCACCATTTAAAAATTCCATTCTGACATTGCTTTTGCTGTATATTTCCATGAACTCTTCATAGGAAACCGTTTTTTTGTTGTAATCATAATTAACTGCGTTTTCCTGTACGGTATAATACTTCTCAATGTCTGAAACATATGGAACAAGCCTGGCTACGCGAAGATTATTTTTTGTTATTATTACTTCACCGGATTCATCCGTAACGTGCTTTAGGTATTGCCCAAAGCTGTTTTTCATTTCACTTGCCGTGGCGAACATAGAAATCACCTCCTTAATATATTGTACATCTAATTGTACAAATGTCAAGGCTATAGCTAAACATTTTGTACATTCTTTTGGCTATACATGTGTCTATTTTCAGATTGGATGGTAAAAACATTCACCGCGCATATAATCAATAAACCAGGTATGAAGCAGATCATCAGGCATCTTAACTTGATTCCGCCCAAAAATCAGAGAAATCCATCGTTAAAGCCCTTCTCAAATGAACTGTAAAATCTCCTGGAGCAAACCCCCAATAAAGCTTTTGACCGAATCAAATCCCAGACTTTTTTCTCCTGTAGCTTCATTCATATATAATTTTCGGTTGACTTCAATCATAACGGAAGAAACCCGTCTGTCCTTCATATAATACTTCATAGGCACCATCGTCCCGGCAAAGGGTGAATTTAACTTTACTGACGGCCCACATTTCTTCACATACTCAACTATCAACCGGCACAATTCCGGAGATGTATGGAATTCACTTGTACCGATGCAGATGTCCGGCCTGTCCGGGCTTTTATCCAGTTCAAAGGGTAATGGCTCCTGCGGGAAGGAATGTCCGTCAAGAATCAGGCATTTACCAAACTGCTCCAGCAGCATGCCGGTTTTTCTATTCAATTCTGAATGATATGGGTCGTAAAACCTCTGCATCAGTTCTTCCCGCCGGCCATCCGATAATTTGCGCAATTGCCTTCCATTAATAGTCTTTGTGTAGATAGCACCCATGCCGACCCTTGCCATTTCTTCGTCCGAATCACTGCGAAACCTTTCAGGATCAAAAACTATCCTATTGACCATATTCTTATGTATCTCAGCATTTGAACAATCAAAAAGTTTGTCGGTATACCGGTCGGTAAGCAGGAACATTTCCAAATCCAATTCCACATCGGTTATAAGAATATCTTTCCTTATATCTGAGGGTATTTGCAGCGAGCTGTGCGGAAGATGGATGAGCATGGGCTCCATCATGATTCATACACTCCTTGTGAATACAATATCTTTTACAGCCGGTTCAAACGGTGCGGAAACACTGCTTATGACGCCCTTTGCATCAGTATGGAAAGTAACCTTGCAGGAAGCGTCCCAATCATCCCCAGGAAGCTCAAAGGTATCATAATGGTAATGCCTCAAATAATGGTTTTGCCCTTCATCTTCGAAAAATAGCCCTTTTTCATCCAATTTGATTATAAATTTACCATATCCCTGGTGGAGGAATTCGCCACAATAAGCTTCCAATGCTTGTGAAGGAGAAGTTCCTTTAATCTGATCCGATACAGCCGGTTGCTGGTTCTTTTTCGCTTCTTCCCGTTCCTTAATCTTTCTAGCAGTCCAATCAATCTGATTCAAGCCCAGCAGCCTGTCAAAAATATTAAACAATATTATATCTGTAAGAGAGCTTCCCAGTGTTGGCATTACTGCTATACCAATATTTCTTTTAGGCATCAGGTATACCTGGCTTCCGAAAAATCCGCCATGTACTACAAGCTTCTCGCCTCTATACGCCCAGATGAACCAACCCAGGCCGCAACTTGATTCACCATGCTCTTCATATGGGGAATTCCAATTGTCAATCATCTGCGGTGAATGCATTTCAGCAAATGCCTTTTCGGAAACAACCCTTTTTCCTTTGAATTCTCCCTTATTCAGCTGCAAAATCATCCAGTTAGCCATTTCATTAGCAGTTGAATTTATACCGCCTGCAGGAGATCTTGGATAAATATATTCAGGATCCATTTCCTTATGAGGTTTGTATTGCTTGAGTTCTTCATCCTTCAGATAGAAGCATTCTGCGTAATTTCCGGTTAAACGTGATTTAAAATATGAGAAATTACTCTTTCCCATTTCAAGCACATTGAAAATCCGCTCCTGTACAAAGCTTTCCCATTTTTGTCCTGTAATGCAATCCACCAGATGTCCGGCAGTCATGTACATAAGATTGTTATACTGCAGCTTCGTCCTCATAAGGTAAGAAGAATCCAGATATTGCAGATTTTCTACCATTTCCTTCCTGGTCTTAAAATCATGCAATGCTCCGTCATGAGCCGGAAGCCCCGTCCTGTGACACAACAAATCCCTGGGGGTAACATTCTCCGAGGCATAACTGTCCTTGAGCCTGAAATACGGTATATAGTTCCTGACCGGTTTATCCAAATCCAGTCTACCTTCATCCACCAGTATAGCCAGCGATAATGAAACAAAGGCCTTTGTGTTTGAGGCTATTCGATACAAGGTATCTGCATCCATTTTCAGACCCTTTTCCGGATCTCTGAAGCCATATCCGTTGGAAAAGAGCAACTCTCCGTCTTTTACGACAGAAACGGACAAACCGGGCACCTTCCATTCCTTCAAACCTCTTTCAATTAATTGATCCAATCCTTCCAGCCTTAGCAGATCATCTTTACTATTGTTACCCATTTTTACTGACCTCCCTTATTTTATAGTTGTTTTATTTGTAGTGATATAGAGCTCCTTTATAACACTTTCGATTTGCGGCGGCTTCATAGTCAAATCACTTAAAATGTAGTCGTCATTCATAAGTTTGATAAATTGATTTAATTCCAGTATGTCAGTATCCAACTCAAGCTCGGCATTATGGGGCGTAATCATATTTCTGACAAAAACACCGGACATATTGCTAAAATCCGGCAGCGGCTTCTGAGTAGCCAGATTCACCAGCTTCCTGTTCCCGAAGAACCTGCACAATGCATCCATATTGTCGTCATACACGATTTCACCACTGTTTACTACAATCACACGCCTTGCCATTTTTTCCACGTCATCTAGGTCATGAGTGGTAAGAACAAAGGTAGTCCCTTTCCTGTTCATTTCCAGTATGAATTCCCGAATTCTCTCTTTTGCTATGACATCCAGCCCAATAGTGGGCTCATCCAGGAAAACTATCTTCGGATCATGCAGCATAGCCATAATAAACTCGCATTTCATCCTCTCACCAAGGGACAACTGCCTGGTGGGCTTTTTAACATGCCCGCCAACCTCCAGCAGCTCAACCATTCCGGAAAGCCGTTTCTTATACATTTCAGTTGGTATATTATAAATGGCCCTGTTCATTTCAAAGGAATCCAGTGGAGGTATATCCCATATCAACTGGGATTTCTGTCCAAAAACGGCGCCTATCCCCGCAACATACTGCTTGCGCTTGACCCATGGGACATAGCCCATTATTTCTGCTTCACCGGAGGTAGGATAAAGTACTCCCGTCAGTATTTTCAAGGTAGTAGATTTGCCAGCGCCATTAGGTCCCAGGAGACCAAGCATCTCACCTTCGTCAACATCAAAAGAAATTCCCTTTAAAGCTTCTACCCTGACTATCTTCCTTTTTACAAGGCTTTTCAGGGAATCGAGGAAAGAGCTGCCGCGTTCATGTGTCAGATATGTCTTTCTCAATTCCTTTATCTTCATTATTGCCATTTATGCTCTCCTGTTCAGGTCATCCCCCTGCACTGGTATATTGCCTTAGCATCAGTTTCCAAAAACCTCCGCTGACCAATAAAAACAGCAAACATACTGCAGCGGTTGTCAAAATCCCTTCCGGTCTTTTCCCCAGTAAGACTGAAGCAGGTAAGAACCCAACCGCCGCTATGGGGATTATATAAGAGATAATAGTTTGAAATCCTCTGGAAAAAATACTTCTGGGATAGTTTCCAAAAGACGCAATACTATCGAATATTTCATAAATCCTGCTGTTTCCCACCCATTTGAATACACTTCCGGCCATAAGCAGTGCAAATGCAAAAAGCATGGCCAGAGACAATACAAACAAGAATAAAAACAGGAGAATATCCGTAATACCTGGTGCAGGAAGTAACGTAAACGAATAAAAGGAAACAAGCAAGCCGCATGCTGCGACGCCGATACTGTCAGGCTCGAGATTGGTTGCAACCGATAAAAACAGTGTTGACGCCGGTTTAATCAATAGAATATCGTAGGATCCCTCTCTGACACGGTTCAATGTGTTCCATACCAGCCCAAAAAACAGGAGATTAGCCATACCCCTGGATAACAGGAAAATTCCCTGGAGCAGCAGTATTTCTTCAACAGCCCACCCAGGAAAGGATGCGCCTGTTTTATAAATCAATACTGTAATGAAGGGAATAAACAGTTCGGATATGAAGATCATAACAGAACTGAAAAAAAAGTCTGCACGGTATGTGATTCTGGAAGCAAAGCTGTTCTTGAGAGCCATAAAATATAACCTGATGCTTCTTCTCATGCTCCCACCCCCGTAAATTGTTTCATGCCTTGCTTGTAAAACAGGATTGTAAATGCCGTCATAAACAATACTGCAACAGCCTGTACCGCTATAATCTGCGGTATTGTACATGAATACCCGCCCAATTCATACGAGCCAATAAACACTCTGATGGGGACATAAGTAATAAACTGAAAAGGCAGAATAAAAAAAGCCTTTTGCAGAAAAACCGGGAAAAGAGTAAGGGGAACCAATACACCGGAACATATATCGCGCAGTAGCAAAAACATTCTGCGCACTCCTGAAGTCCTTGTGAGCCAAAAGGCTGTTATACCAACACAGTAGTCCACTAAAAACATCATAATGAATCCAAGGGCAATGGATATTACAGCCCAAAAAGGTTGAGCCGGAACAAGTCTTATATTTAAGATAAAAGTAAAAATCAGAAACAATGGAATAAATTCGAAAATCACACCCAGAATCCTATGCCCTACCTTTTGTGAAAACGCAAAATAAACATGGGACATGGGCCGCAATACAAAGGTAAGAAATTTACCGGTATGTATCAGCATCTGGAGATTCCAGTCTGCGAAATCCATGATTATATAGTTTATAAGCGAAGCAATGGCAAAATATGTTATCATCTGCTCCAGTGACAATCCGCTGATGCTGACATGGGTATTATAAACGGCTTTCCATATAAAATACTGTACCAGAAAATAAACGGGGCCGACAAAAATTGAAACCATGGAATGAGACCTGTAGACCGACCATTCCTTGTATGTAGCAAATGCAACCGCTTTTAGAACGCTGTACTGCTGCCGGACAACCCTCACCAAATCATTCATGGCAAAACTCGCTTCCCTCGAACTCTTGTTCTTAACATGCTACCAGATTTTCCACATTTATTCAAGTGATATTTTATTTTATAAATGAAATATCTTTGCCGACTAATACTATAGCGCAAGTTACATTACAATATCAGCATTTATGCGCCTTACAGAAATATCGCGAATACTTCAACGCGTTATTTCTGTAAGGCTGAATTGGAAACTTGCGCTATAGTACTAATCCAAATCACATATTAAGTCGGCTTGATGACAGGACCTCTTTAATGCATGGATCCTGATATCGTAATTGAAAACTATAATTAACAGGATAGCCTGGTGAGACTCTAAATCATAGTAAAACCACTGTAATCTTTACCTCTCCACATACAGTAAAAAAGAGAATTAGAGATTAAAAGCAAACCAAGGAAAATTTAAGTGAAATTGAATTGACAGATACGGTCGAATTGCTGTAATATACTATTAGGAATAACTTACTAAATCTATATTATTACTACGGATTTATGATAATTATTAAGTATGCAGGTAGTTGTTTCCGTCATTGGTACTTATCGATAATATTGGAATACTAATATATTGTTTTGTGGTGGTATTGATTGATATAATATTAACAAATATGTTCCCGGCAGTTGCTTTGCCGGAAAAGGCTCAGGAATGTGACAGTGTCAGTTCTAAGCATTGTTGGATATACAAGGGCAAGAATATAGCATGTATAGGTTTGTGTTTGATAGTTAATTAACTAACGAAGTTATATCCGGCCTTTCATTACTTGCCGGAATATTGAAATACCAGGAGCGGCAGCCAGAGTATTGAAAAAGAAAGATATTACTGAAAATAATATTTATTATGCAGAGTTTTAAGTGTTGTTTTGATATGTTTTAATTTCTTCCTATCCGGAAGCACTATACCCGACTATTTAAAATAAGGGGGTGATTCAGCTTTACGAGTGAGATAGTTTCCGGGCTGAAGAGTTAAATAAAAAGTACTTGACCAGATCACATTTAAATGGTACGGGTACAAAAAATTTATTTTGGGAGGGGTTTTATATTATGGCATTATATGTTAAAGCTGTATTAGCTGGTTTAAAGGATTGGAAAAAGGCGCTGCCAGTTCTTATCTTCACAATTGCAAGGATAATTTACGGATGGGCGTGGGTTGAAGCCGGATGGCACAAATTAGCATGGTTGAGTGATGGTAAGCTAAATTCCGCAGGTTTGATTACAAAAATGGCTACAAATCTCGCAGGTCCGGAGGTTAAACGTTTTGATCCGCTTTCTATTAATAGCGCATTTGCCTGGATCGGGAACAATATCTTTGCAGGCGCGATGCCGGCAGTGACGGATTTCCTGGTAGTTGTTTTTGAAATTTTAATCGGTGTGTTGATTATCCTGGGATTAAGGGTTTTCTGGGCTGCTTTGGTTGCAACATTCCTGAATCTGCAATTCATAGCTGCAGGATCATTCAATAACTTTGGTTATCTCTGGACGAACCTGGCATTGATGAAATTTGCAAAATATGCTGAGTATATCGGAATCGACGGATACCTCAGATCCAAAAAAGGTAAGGAATTGTTATAAGCTATTTCACAAGGTGCAAAGAACCGTTATTGTATTCAAAAGGGCAGAGATTCCTGCCCTTTTATTTTATTGGTTATCGAATCAACAGGCGCTCAGCTTGAACTTCTCATGTATGGCATTTACCGCTCTATCCGCATTATGTATATCTACAAGCACCGATATCTTTATCTCGGAAGTCGAAATCATGTGAATATTGATATCTGCGTCATAGAGGGCTTCAAACATCATTGACGCGACTCCGGGGTTATTCACCATACCTGCACCGACAATAGATACCTTCGAATATTTGTCGGAATGCTTGACTTCCTTGGCATTGATCACTCCAAGATTTGCATTTATCACATCCAGAGTCTTTTTAAGATCGGATTTCCTTATAGTGAAGGATATATCCTTTGTATCGTCTCTGCCGATGGACTGAAGTATTATATCAATACTGATCTTCTCTTTTGCCAGCATGGAAAACAGCTTGAATGCCATCCCCGGCTTATCCTCTATACCCATGACAGCTATCCTTGCAATATCGCTATCTCTTGCAACACCTCTAACCAGCATCTTTTCCACGTTACCTACCTCCTTAATAACAGTACCCTGCGATTTATTCAAACTGGA
The DNA here is from genome assembly GCA_012027035.1 of Ruminiclostridium sp. GTDB lineage: Bacteria > Bacillota > Clostridia > Acetivibrionales > DTU013 > MnB-11. Next base: position 11,549 of record VEPD01000321.1, read on the forward strand.
TCTTACAACAAGGTTGACGTCATACTTTTTCGCAAGCTCCACAGACCTGTTGTGCAGTACATTAGCGCCAAGACTGGCCAGTTCAAGCATTTCATCATAGGAAATATCCTCAAGCTTGCTTGCGTTTTTAACTATTCTGGGATCGGCTGTAAATACTCCATCCACATCGGTATAAATTTCACATAACTCCGCATTTAAAGCAGCTGCCAGAGCTACAGCCGTAGTATCGGATCCGCCGCGTCCGAGTGTGGTTATATCGTCAAACTTGTTCAATCCCTGAAATCCGGCGACAATGACAATGCACTTTTTGTCAAGCTCCATGAATATTCTTTCGGTGTCAATATTTTTTATCCTTGCATTGCCATAATTGCTGTCAGTGGAAATTCCCGCCTGAGAGCCTGTAAGAGATACCACATGATAGCCTTTACTTTCTATGGCCATTGCAAGTAAAGCTATGGAAATCTGCTCCCCGGTGGAAAGCAGCACGTCCATTTCCCTCTTTGACGGATGAGGATTGATTTCTCTGGCTTTTTCAATCAGGTCGTCAGTTGTATCCCCTTGTGCCGAGACCACCACTACCAGGGGATTCCCTGAATCATATGCCTCAAGGATTCTGCCTGCTGCGTTGAAAATCTTTTCCGCATTGGCAACAGAGCTTCCGCCATATTTTTGTACAATCAAGCCCACTGATTAATACCTCCCTTTTTGCTGTCCATTATTTCTTACTCCTCTTCAATCCGTATTACGCTAACTACTTCTTTAATAGAGCCAATACCCTTTAATGCGTCTACTTTACCTGCCAGTTCAGCCTCTGTAGATTTTTCGGTTGTAAAGGCCAGTTCGCCTTCCGCCTCCGACCTGATATGGGACAGGAACTCCGGCGCAGCAAAGGTATTCCTGATGAATTTTCTTGCTTCCTCGGTATTCCTGGTTTTCACCCTTACAAAATATCGGGTTTCGCTTTCTGATATATCAATAAGGTTGTTATGATCTTTTCTTGGCCATGAATTATTTCCACAACTATCAAAATGACGTACTATATCTATAATATCAGCCACAACCGCGCTGGCAGTCGGAAGCTTCCCTGCTC